>NZ_NFLR01000040.1:0-5480 GCF_002161005.1 Alistipes sp. An116 | reverse complement strand
TACTCTCCCACGGGATAACCGCAGTACCATCGGCGTAAGTGAGCTTAACTTCTCTGTTCGGAATGGGAAGAGGTGGAACCTCACTGCTATAACCACCTAAAAGAACTTTTTCACAGAGGAGGACTGCTTCGTCTTGCAACCCCGGGCCTCTCCCGACCCCTCGGCCTCTGCAAACCGTGCGAGTATCTTCCGATACATATCCGTCGCACCCGGTATGGTTTGACACGTTAGGGAAATGAGATAAAGATTCGCTGTAGGAAAGCCGTTCGGGTAATTAGTACTGCTCGGCTTTGACATTACTGTCTTTACACCTGCAGCCTATCAACGTAGTCGTCTCCTACGCCCCTCAAGGGAAGACTTATCTTGGGGATGGCTTCGCGCTTAGATGCTTTCAGCGCTTATCCAAACCGAACGCGGCTACTCGGCGGTACACTTGGCAGCATAACCGATACACCGGAGGTTCGTCCAACTCGGTCCTCTCGTACTAAAGTCAGGACCCCTCAATCTTCCTGCGCCCGCGACAGATAGAGACCGAACTGTCTCACGACGTTCTGAACCCAGCTCGCGTGCCACTTTAATCGGCGAACAGCCGAACCCTTGGGACCTTCTCCAGCCCCAGGATGTGACGAGCCGACATCGAGGTGCCAAACCGCCGCGTCGATATGAGCTCTTGGCGGCGATCAGCCTGTTATCCCCGGAGTACCTTTTATCCTTTGAGCGATGGCCAGTCCACACAGAACCACCGGATCACTATACCCTACTTTCGTACCTGATCGACTTGTCGGTCTCACAGTCAAGCGCCCTTATGCTATTGCACTCTGCGCACGGTTACCATTCGTGCTGAGGGCACCTTGGGAAGCCTCCGTTACGCTTTTGGAGGCGACCACCCCAGTCAAACTACCCACCAAACGGTGTCCCCCTCCCGGGGGTTAGAATCCAAGTACACAAAGGGCCGTATTTCAACGTCGGCTCCACGAACACTGGCGTGCCCGTCTCATTGCCTCCGGCCTATCCTACACATTGTGTACCCAAATTCAGCGTTAAGCTATAGTAAAGGTTCACGGGGTCTTTTCGTCCCGTCGCGGGTACCCGGCATCTTCACCGGGACTACAATTTCACCGAGCTCACGGTTGAGACAGTGTCCAGATCGTTACACCATTCGTGCAGGTCGGAACTTACCCGACAAGGAATTTCGCTACCTTAGGACCGTTATAGTTACGGCCGCCGTTTACTGGGGCTTCGATTCAATGCTTCTCTTGCGATGACATCCCCTCTTAACCTTCCAGCACCGGGCAGGTGTCAGGCCCTATACCTCTTCTTTCGAATTTGCAGAGCCCTGTGTTTTTGATAAACAGTCGCCTGGACCTCTTCGCTGCGCCCTACTCTCATAGGGACCCCTTTTCCCGAAGTTACGGGGTTAATTTGCCTAGTTCCTTAACCGTGATTCACTCGAGCACCTTAGGATACTCTCCTCGACCACCTGTGTCGGTTTACGGTACGGGTGACATACACTATAACTTAGAAGATTTTCTCGGAAGTCTACTTGGGTGAACTATCAGATTGGCCGTAACCGCTCCGTACTGTCGGGTCTCAGCAAGCTCCAACTCTTAATCAGAACCTATACCTACGCCCTTTAACCACCTATTCCGTCAGATGGCGTCACTTACGTTCCTTCGTCTCTCCATCGAGGCATATGTCAGTATCGGAATATTAACCGATTGTCCATCGAGATCACCGTTCGGCTTACCCTTAGGACCCGACTAACCCTGATCCGATTAGCGTTGATCAGGAAACCTTGGTCTTGCGGTGTGCGGGTTACTCTCCCGCATTATCGTTACTCATGCCTACATTTGCTTTTCCATACGCTCCACCAAATCTCACGACCCGGCTTCTGCGCGAATGGAATGCTCCCCTACCACACTCTCGTGTCCAGAATTTCGGTGATATGCTTGATGCCCGTTTATTATCCACGCTCTGTCGCTCGACTAGTGAGCTGTTACGCACTCTTTGAATGAATAGCTGCTTCCAAGCTAACATCCTAGCTGTCTCTGCAACAAAACATCGTTAGTTCAACTTAGCATACTCTTTGGGACCTTAATTGCTGGTCTGTGTTGTTCCACTCTCGTAACTGGACATTAGCACCCAGTCGCTCACTGCTGTAAATCATACTACTGGCATTCGGAGTTTGTCAGGATTTGGTAGGCGGTGAAGCCCCCGCATCCAATCAGTAGCTCTACCTCCAGTAGACTCTCTATTACAACGCTGCCCCTAAAGGCATTTCGGGGAGTACGAGCTATTTCCCAGCTTGATTAGCCTTTCACCCCTACCCTCAAGTCATCGAGAAGCTTTTCAACGCTTATTCGTTCGGACCTCCAGTCGGTGTTACCCGACCTTCATCCTGCTCAAGGGTAGATCGCAAGGTTTCGCGTCTACAACCACTGACTAGCCGCCCTGTTCAGACTCGCTTTCGCTTCGGCTCCGTGCTTCCCTGCACTTAACCTCGCCAGTGATTAGTAACTCGTAGGCTCATTATTCAATAGGCACGCCGTCACGGCACTTAGCCGCTCCGACCGGTTGTAAGCGCATGGTTTCAGGTTCTATTTCACTCCCCTGTTCGGGGTTCTTTTCACCTTTCCCTCACGGTACTGGTTCACTATCGGTCTCTTGGGAGTATTTAGCCTTACCGGGTGGTCCCGGCTGATTCAGACAGGATTCCTCGTGTCCCGCCCTACTCAGGATACTGCTATCGCAAAACTCACTTGCCCGTACGGGGCTTTCACCCTCTGTGGCCAACCTTTCCAGGTCGTTCCAGTTCATGGTCTTTTGAATGTTGCAGTCCTACAACCCCGGCATTGCCGTAACAATACCGGTTTGGGCTATTTCCCGTTCGCTCGCCGCTACTTAGGAAATCGATCTTTCTTTCTTTTCCTCCTCCTACTAAGATGTTTCAGTTCAGAGGGTTGGCCTCCGTTGCCGGATGTCAGGTCTTCTACCTGACGGGTTGTCCCATTCAGAAATCTCCGGATCGAATCTTGTTTGCAAATCCCCGGAGCTTATCGCAGCTTACCACGTCTTTCTTCGCCTCCAAGAGCCTAGGCATTCCCCATGCGCCCTTTCTTACTTTCTTACAACTCTCACACTTCGCTGTGTGAGACTCTATCTCATCTCCTTAATCATGTCAATGAACGTTGCAAACTTGCGTCTGCCTGGAACGGTACTTGGTTTGAACCTACGTCCTCGACGGTACCGTTGTAACGTTTCTTTGAAGCGAGCAGCCAAACAATACTTTTTTGAAACTTGGCTCCAGAAAGGAGGTGTTCCAGCCGCACCTTCCGGTACGGCTACCTTGTTACGACTTAGCCCCAGTCACCGGTTTTGCCCTAGGTCGCTCCTTGCGGTCACGAACTTCAAGCACCCCCAGCTCCCATGGCTTGACGGGCGGTGTGTACAAGGCCCGGGAACGTATTCACCGCGCCATGGCTGATGCGCGATTACTAGCGAATCCAACTTCATGGAGGCGGGTTTCAGCCTCCAATCCGAACTGAGACAGGCTTTCGAGATTCGCATCCCCTCGCGGGGTAGCTGCCCTCTGTACCTGCCATTGTAACACGTGTGTAGCCCCGGACGTAAGGGCCGTGCTGATTTGACGTCATCCCCACCTTCCTCTCGGCTTACACCGGCAGTCCCGCCAGAGTGCCCAGCTTTACCTGTTGGCAACTAACGGTAGGGGTTGCGCTCGTTATGGGACTTAACCCGACACCTCACGGCACGAGCTGACGACAACCATGCAGCACCTAGTTTCTCGCCCCGAAGGGAAGACCTGTTTCCAAGTCCGTCGATAACTTTCAAGCCCGGGTAAGGTTCCTCGCGTATCATCGAATTAAACCACATGTTCCTCCGCTTGTGCGGGCCCCCGTCAATTCCTTTGAGTTTCATTCTTGCGAACGTACTCCCCAGGTGGATAACTTATCGCTTTCGCTTAGCCACCGACCGTGTATCGCCGACAGCGAGTTATCATCGTTTACTGCGTGGACTACCAGGGTATCTAATCCTGTTTGCTCCCCACGCTTTCGTGCCTCAACGTCAGATATAGTTTGGTAAGCTGCCTTCGCAATCGGTGTTCTGTATGATCTCTAAGCATTTCACCGCTACACCATACATTCCGCCTACCGCAACTACTCTCTAGCCCAACAGTATTAGAGGCAGTTCCGGAGTTAAGCCCCGGTATTTCACCTCTAACTTATCAAACCGCCTACGCACCCTTTAAACCCAATAAATCCGGATAACGCTTGGATCCTCCGTATTACCGCGGCTGCTGGCACGGAGTTAGCCGATCCTTATTCATACGATACTTTCAGTCGATTACGCGTAATCGAGTTTACCCTCGTACAAAAGCAGTTTACAACTCATAGAGCCGTCTTCCTGCACGCGGCATGGCTGGTTCAGACTTGCGTCCATTGACCAATATTCCTCACTGCTGCCTCCCGTAGGAGTTTGGTCCGTGTCTCAGTACCAATGTGGGGGGTTAACCTCTCAGTCCCCCTATGTATCGTCGCCTTGGTGAGCCGTTACCTCACCAACCAGCTAATACAACGCATGCCCATCCAAAACCACCGGAGTTTTCAACATAGGAAGATGCCTCCCTATATATTATGGGGTATTAGTACCAATTTCTCAGTGTTATCCCCCTGTTCTGGGTAGGTTGCATACGCGTTACGCACCCGTGCGCCGGTCGCCGGCAATTGAAGCAAGCTTCAATCCCGATGCCCCTCGACTTGCATGTGTTAGGCCTGCCGCTAGCGTTCATCCTGAGCCAGGATCAAACTCTCCATTGTAAAAAATGTTTTGTTAAATCTTTAGCTCAAATCTCAAAGGTATTGTTTGAAATCACTCTTTTTCAAGAGTGGAAAACTTTAGCTGCTCAATCACTTCAAAGAACGCTGTTCGTATATTTCTATAAGAACAATTCCTTATTTTTCCGGGGCTCCGATCACTCCTCCTCGCCCCTTGACTGACCGCCGTTTTTTCAGCGGAAAGTGGTGCAAAGATAAACACTTTTTTTGAAACCTCCAAATCTTTTTTTCAAGATTTCTTTTCAATTCGAAAACTTCCAGAACCCTCTCACTCGCATCTCGGCCATCGCTGACCTCCTTGCGGGCTGCAAAAGTAACAACCTTTTCCGAATCTTCCAAATCTTTTCGAAAGATCTTGTCAAAACGTCTCAGAACCTCGTCACTTCGGTCGAAATCCCGCGGCTGCAACCGCCGTCTCTCTCTCAAAGCGGGTGCAAAGATAAGCACTTTTTTCCGTCCCTTCCAAATATTTTCCGCACTTTTTTTGCCCCTCTTTTTACCCAAATCGCAAACTCCTCTATCCGTCAGGCAGTTACTTATGAAAATTTTTTTAATATCTTTGCCCGAAGTAAACCTCACAGAAAATGAAACGGACACTTATATATATAGCGACCCTGTGGGCGGCTT
>NZ_NFLR01000004.1:0-234939 GCF_002161005.1 Alistipes sp. An116 | reverse complement strand
TCCTAAGCGGCTCGACAGTCCTCCTGATGGACGAAAACAGCCTGCCAAACTGCTTCTTGAACCATTCCCCAATCGGTTGCCCGTTGATGGCAAGTGCAAGTTTAGACCTGTCTTTCGGGTCTTTCACCACTTGGAAGCCAGCCCATTCGGTCGTGAACTTCCGCTTGTGTTCCTCCGAATAGAGTTCACCCTCGTAGAACAGCGGCTTGCCGCTGATGAGCGTGGCGGTCTGCCGCTCGTTGAAGCCGACTTTAAGGCAGAACTTTTCCATGTACACCAACTCTTGGAACAGCGGAAACCACTTTTGGGCTTTTTGGATGATGGATTTCAGGAATGACACTTCCTTTTGGTGTTCCGCTTCCTTGTCCGACATCTCCCTGCGGTGCTTGGCTTGCAGTTCCATCACTTGCCGTTGGTGTTCCTCCTGTTGCCACTCCATCTGTTGCTGCAACAGTTCTATGCTTTCGTCACGGGCGGCAACCTCGCCTTGCAGGGTGCGGTTGTCGGCTTCCAGTCCTTTCAGCTTTCCGCTGCCCAAAAGAGAACCGACCTTTGCCACAAGTGCCGTTTTTGCCTCGGTCTTGGCGGCTTCCAGCTTCTCCGACTTGATTTCTTTCCGTACTTCGTCAAGCTGCCGTTCCGCCTGCCGCTGTTCGGTTTGTAGCTGTTGCACGTTGGCTTCAAGTTCTCCCGTCTGCCGTTTCAGGTCACGGTAGTATTGGGCGGTGGTGGTGTGCCGTGCTTCCGAACCCCGTATGCCACGCTGCAAGCCGTATTTCGCCATCGCTGCGGCGTAGCTGTCGTGGTAGGCTACCAGCCTTTCACGGCTCATGAGGTCATCGGCGCACAGGCGCACGGCGTTGGCTTTCTTGCGGTAGGTGCGTTTACCCTCAGCTTGCTTCTTCCTCGCTTTCCTGCGCTCTCCCGTTACTATCGGAACGACCGTAGCGTGGATGTGCGGCGTGTGTTCGTCCATGTGAAGCACTGCCGATACGGTGTTCTCCTTTCCGAACGTGCGGTGCAGCCATTGCAGGTTGTCATCGCACCATTCGTCCAGCTTTCCCTCGTCCTGCACCCTTACCATGTCCTCGTGCGTGCCTGAAAGCACGATGCGGATTGCCCGCACTTGGTCGGGCGTTATCTTCCGCCTGATGCCTGCCGTGCGGATACGGTGGCTTATCGCTTCGGTGCGGTCTGCCACGCCGTCGGGGAACTCCACCAGCTCACGGTTGAGGTGGGTGCGTGTCGGGTCTGCGTTCTTGGGCATTGTCTTGCGTTCGATGTGGTCGGATGCGCCCGTGTCAGCCGACCCTTTCGCCTTGTTGATTTGGATGCTTATGTATCCCATGTTCGTTTCTCGTTTTTTAGGTTCTACAAACTTGTTTGTCGGTATCCGTCTGTCTGCGGTTCGTGCCGCACGGGCAAACGGGGGTGTCCAGAGGGGTGTAACCCCGTTGGCTCATTGGGGTGTTTTTAGCATGAGCGAAGCGGTGCGTGAAGAAAACGCCCTAATGAGCTATGGCTTTTTGTTTCCCAAAAGCCTGCGGCGGTGTCGGCGGTGATGTTGGCTGTTTGCGGTTGCCTTTTTCTTTTCGCCAGCGATGAGGGCTTTCCCTTGTCGGCCGGCAGGATGGAAGTCCGTCCGACCAGCCTACGGATGGCGGTGTTTACCACAGTTGCTTTCCCTGCGGACTTGTTGAGGGGTGAAAATCCGATGAATTGATGAATGGATAACATAACCCGTTGACCACCAGACGGATGCACTCTCAACATCTTTTCATCAAACCGCTCGCCAAAAGAAAAGTGATGAATGGCGTTGTGCTTCCCTTCTCTTTTCATCAGCCAAATCCTTTTGTTGAGGGTTTGATGAGCATGTAAGCAGCTGTCATTCTTTATGTTTATATATGCTTTCATCATTTCATCAAAATATCAGAGTGTTTCCAACTGTGATTTGCTTACCGTGTAGTAGCGCCCAATCCTCCTTACGGGTGAATATCCGCACTCACGGTTGTAGTCGCATTGGTAGGTGGTGTAGGAAAGCGAGTTGGATGCAGGGGTGAGCTTCCAACATTCCTGCACCACTTTCCGAACCTGCGACTTCTCCACCTTGACTTGCGAGCAGACCAGCAAGGGAATGATGTCATTGAGGCAAAAAGAAACAGACTCCACATTCATGCTTGCCATGATGTCGAGCAGCAGTTCTGCCATTTCAATCTCCAGCCTGTTGCGGTTGCTTCGGATTATCTTCCGCAGGGCATCCGTTTCCAACAACTTCGGGTTGAACCACATACGGCTCTCCTTTTCGGTGGATAGCTGCCTGTGTTGCAGGAAATGGAGAAAAGCGGGTATCTCCGCTTTCAGCTTTTGCAGGAAGTCGGTATCGTCACTCTTGAGCGGCACAATCTTCCGCACCCAATAGCGTGTTTCCCCTGCGTCGATGATGACGGGCAGGTGCTCGTTATTAGAACACAACACAAACTTGGCGAAGAAGCCTATCTCGTCACGGTCTTTGCCTTTCGCCTCCACCTTGTAGGATAGCGTGGTGCTGAGGTTCTTCAGCCGCTCGCTGTCCTCACGGCGGTTGAGCAAGACCTCGTCCACCATGATGAGCAGCTTGCCCGCCCAGTCGGAGTTGAACTGGCTGCGGAAGTCCTCGTTGGTGTTGAACGTCACGTTGTTCTGGAATATGGCTTTCAGGAAGTTCAGGAACGTGCTCTTTCCCGTGTTCCTCTCTTCGGACACGAGCAGGAGGATGGGCAGCTTCTGAATGGGATAAAGGTAGAGCAGTTGGAGGTAGTCCATGCCCAACCCGTACTGTTCGCCGAAGATGTGTTCCACCAACGAGCGGATGCAGGGGAAATCCCCCTCCTGCGGTCGGTGGCTTATCGGTTCGTAGAGGTTGAGGAACTTGCCGACTACGGGTTGGTATCCCACATGGTCGGGTACGGTACAGAAGCCGTCATACTTGGGGATGCCCGCCATGTAGTCCTTGCCGTAGTCCTGCCGCAAGGTCTCGGAGTTCCATGCGACGCGTTTCCTCACATAGCCACCGTCGATGCGGGGCTGGTCCACAATCTTGTAGAGCGTGGTGCCTACTCGGATGAATTCTTCTTTTTTCTCCATGTTTTCAATAAGATTTTAGTGCTGCCGACGCCTTGTCGGCAAGCGGATTAAACATGGTTGCAAAGCTACGGCAGGACGGCTAAAGTCTTGATACGTAAAACGATGCAGAACGGCACAAAAGAACCCGACGGATGAGAAAATGCAGCGGAACTTATGTCATTTGCAACTTTTATCTCGTACAAAAGACTGTTAATGCTGCATAATAGCTACTTTTGCAAAATAACATTGATAAAAGAAAACAAATATGGACGGACATATTGCCATTAGAGAGTACCAACCCTCTGACAAAGAAGCCTTGTTAGAACTGATACGTTTGAATACGCCCAAGTATTTTGCGATAGAAGAGGAAGTTGGTTTCAGCGAGTATTTGGACAAGGAAGTTGAACTTTACTATATTCTGCTTGTTGATGGGAAAATCGCAGGTTGTGGTGGAATTAATTTCTCAGATGAAAAGACGACGGGAAAAATAAGCTGGGATATAATCCATCCTGACTATCAGGGAAAATCATTGGGAACAAGATTGCTCCGTTTTAGGATGGACAAACTCGCAGGCATCGGCGGCATAAAGAAAATAACGGTACGCACGTCACAGTTAGTCTATAAATTCTATGAAAAACAAGGCTTTGTCCTGATGGAAATACAAAAGGACTATTGGGCAAAAGGTTTGGATATGTATAGGATGGAATATAGAGCAAAATGATAAAATCAGCCCGAAGAAAACGGAAATGCCGCACTTCTTCGGGCTGCTGGATTGTGTGAATGCACGAACGTATTGACACGCAACCGCATTCGCTAACACTTACACGATTGCTTGCAGCCTAATGAGAACCAAAGCATTGCCTTTCTTTTCGCAAGCACAACTTTTCCAACAGGGCATTACGCACCCATGCGGCATTGGGTGTGTCGATACGGAAAGCGAGTGCCACGACCATTGGCAAGGAATACGCTTCCGAATAATAGCCGTTGGGCAACTTGACGTGTCTTTCCACCTCACAAGGATTCAACACTCCGCTCTTGTACACGGCTCGGATGGCGGCACGGAGTGTCGGAGCGATAACATCGAAAAGCTCCACCAACTCCATTTCGCTCATCCATACATTGGCGGTATCGAGCGGTACGGCAACCCTGCCGTACCCATCCAGCGTTATGACTTCACGTTTCATACCCCTGCCACTTTAATGTCACCGAACGACTTGCTCAACTGGTTGCCGAATGCCGTCAGGTCGTTGTCCAGCTTTTGCGTGGTTATCTTCGCATAGATTTGGGTGGTCTTGATGTTGGTATGACCCAAAACACGGCTTACGCTCTCTATCGGCATACCCTTGCAGAGAGCCAGGGTTGCGAATCCATGTCTTGAGCAATGGAAGCTAATCGACTTATTTACACCACATTCCCGTATCATCTTCTTCAACGGCTTGCATATAGACCAATAGTTCAGATTTGGGAAAACGAGATTGTCCTCTTGGAACGGACGGTAACGCTCAATTATCTGCAAGGGGATGCCCAGCAGCTTTACTTGGAACGGTACGCCCGTCTTGTGCCGTTTGGAAACAATCCACTTCTCGCCGTTCACCTCCACAATGCGGTCGGTGGTCAGTTCCTTGATGTCCACGAAAGAGAGGGCGGTGAAGCTCGCAAACACGAACAGGTCACGGATGTATGCAAGCTTCGGGTCTGCGAACTCGTGCGTCATCACCGCTTTCAACTCGTCCTCCGTCAGAAACTCACGCTCCTTGACGTTAGGGCTGATGTGGAACTGCGCAAACGGGTTTCTCGGTATCAGTCCGTTGAAGTGCGCACGCATCACCACGCCTTTCAGCCACATGCACTTCTCCCATATCGTGCCGTTGCGCAATCCCGCTTCCGTGGAGAGATATACCGCAAACTCCTTGATGAAGTCGGGCGTAAGTTCCAACATCGACATGTCGCTGCGCTTGTAGAACGACTTGATGAACGCCGCCACATAGTTCCTTGCCACTACCCTTGACTGATAGGTCGCCAGTTTCCTGTCCTTGCCGACACGCTTCTTGAACACCTCGTTCTCACGGTCGAAGGCTTTGAGCAGCGTCTCATACTCGCCGCCGATGCCCTGATAGGCGTTGCGCACCATCTCTGCCGTCACAAACGCCTCACGGTCGGATATGCGCTGGTAGTGTTTGATGATTTGCGCCTTGATGTTGTCGAGCGCAAGGTTTGTTTCCCTCGCCTCCACGCTCTTGCCTTTGGCACGATTGCCCTTTGCGTCCCATAATGTCTTTGGGATGCTCCGCTTGCAACTGAACTGCGCCACCGTTCCGTTGATTGTAACCCGTCCCATGATGGGGACAATTCCGTTCTTCTCCTTGCTGCCGTTCGCATAGAACAGCACGCGAAATGTGCTCCTTGTCATACTCGTTCTTTTTTGGTTGCAAAACTATAAATCAACGAGTTAAACCTTGACAAGCAAACCTACGCAGAGCGCAGCAAACGGAACGGTGACAGTTAAATCTGCACTTTCATCGGGTAACGAATAGGAAACCGTTCTCCTGCTTCAATCCGCTTAGAAACGGTTTTCAGCCCTCTTCCCAACTTCCGTGATTTTCCCCTAACTACTTAATTCACAGATTATATTGCGTTAATCTGCCGAATTTGCGAGGTTTTCCCATAGATTTTTCGTATTTTTGTCGGAAAATCCGAAAATAGATCCGACAAGATATGGAGTACAATTTCAAGGAGATCGAGCCAAAGTGGCAGCAGCGCTGGCGCGAACGGAAGACCTACAAGGTGGAGACGGACCCCTCGCGTCCGAAATTCTACGTGTTGGACATGTTCCCCTACCCCTCGGGGGCGGGACTTCACGTCGGGCACCCGCTGGGCTACATCGCCTCGGACATCTACGCACGCTACAAACGGCTGAAGGGTTTCAACGTCCTGCACCCGATGGGTTACGACGCCTTCGGACTTCCGGCCGAGCAGTATGCCATCCAGACGGGCCAGCATCCGGCCGTCACCACCGAACAGAACATCGCCCGCTATCGCGAGCAGCTGGACAAGATCGGCTTCTCGTTCGACTGGGACCGTGAGGTGCGCACGTGCGACCCCGCCTACTACAAGTGGACGCAGTGGGCCTTCCTCGAGATGTTCTCCCACTACTACGACCGCAAACGCCAGCAGGCCCGTCCCATCGAGGAGCTCACGGCCGCCTTCGCAAAGAGCGGCACCGAGGGGATCAACGCCGCCTTGACGCAGGAGCTGCACTTCACGGCCGACGAGTGGAACGCGTGGGACGAGAAGCGCCGCGAACAGGTCCTGCAGAACTACCGCCTCGCCTTCCGCGCCGACACGATGGTCAACTGGTGCCCGAAACTGGGCACCGTACTGGCCAACGACGAGGTGCACGACGGACTGTCGGTGCGCGGCGGCTATCCGGTCGAGCAGAAGCGCATGAAGCAGTGGCTGCTGCGCGTGACGGCCTATGCCCAGCGGATGCTTGACGGGCTGGACCGGCTCGAGTGGAGCGATTCGCTCAAGGAGATCCAGCGCAACTGGATCGGACGGTCGGAGGGCGCGCAGGTCTTCTTCGACATCCAGGGTTCGGAGAAGAAGCTGGAGATCTTCACGACGCGCCCCGATACGATCTTCGGCGTGACGTTCATGGTCATCGCCCCCGAGCACGAGTGGGTCGGCGAGCTGACCACCCCGGAGAACCGTGCTGCCGTCGAGGCCTATCTCCAGGAGACGAAGAAGCGCTCGGAGCGTGACCGCATCGCCGACACGAAACGCGTGAGCGGCGTGGCGACGGGCTCCTATGCCGTCAACCCCTTCACGGGGCGCGCCATTCCGATCTAC
Source organism: Alistipes sp. An116 (assembly GCF_002161005.1). NCBI lineage: Bacteria > Pseudomonadati > Bacteroidota > Bacteroidia > Bacteroidales > Rikenellaceae > Alistipes > Alistipes sp. An116. The sequence goes on along the minus strand of NZ_NFLR01000004.1, from coordinate 227,988 downwards.
ATCTCGGACTACGTGCTGGCCGGCTACGGGACGGGCGCCATCATGGCCGTTCCGGCCCACGACTCGCGCGACTGGGCCTTTGCCCGCCACTTCGGGCTGCAGATCACGCCGGTGGTCGAGGGCGGCGACGTCGAAAAGGAGTCCTACGACGCCAAGTCGGGACGGATGATCAACTCGGACTTCCTCAACGGCATGGATGTCAAGGAGGCCATTCAGGTGATGTTCCGCGAGGTCGAGCGCCGCGGTCTGGGCAAACGCCTGGTCAACTACCGCCTGCGCGACGCCATCTTCTCGCGCCAGCGCTACTGGGGCGAGCCCTTCCCGATCTACTACAAGGACGACACGGCCTATCCGCTGCCGATGGACAAGCTGCCGCTCGAACTGCCGCCGATCGAGAACTTCGGCCCCACGGAGCAGGGCGAACCGCCGCTGGCCCGCGTCAAGGGGTGGCAGACTCCGGAGGGTTACCCCTATGAGCTGTCGACCATGCCGGGCTTCGCCGGATCGTCGGCCTACTACCTGCGCTACATGGACCCGCACAACGAACAAGCACTCGTGGGCCGGGAGGCCGACGAGTATTGGCGCAACGTCGACCTCTACGTCGGCGGCATCGAGCACGCCACGGGTCACCTCATGTACTCGCGTTTCTGGAACATGTTCCTCTACGACCTGGGCTACGTCTGCGAGGAGGAGCCCTTCAGGAAGCTCGTCAACCAGGGCATGATCCAGGGCCGGTCGAACTTCGTCTACCGCGTCGTCGGCACCAACAAGTTCGTCTCGCTCGGGCTGCGCGACCAGTACGAGACGCAGGAGATCCACGTCGACGTGAACATCGTCCGCAACGACCTGCTCGACCTCGACGCCTTCCGGGCGTGGCGTCCGGAGTTCCGCGATGCGGAGTTCATCCTCGAGGAGGGCAAGTATGTCTGCGGCTGGGCCATCGAGAAGATGTCGAAGTCGATGTACAACGTCGTCAACCCCGACTACATCGTCGATACCTACGGCGCCGACACGCTGCGCATGTACGAGATGTTCCTCGGACCGCTCGAGCAGTCGAAACCCTGGGACACGAACGGCATCGACGGTGTTCACAAGTTCCTGCGCCGCTTCTGGCGGCTCTTCTACAACCGCGACGGAGCGTTCAGCGTTTCGGACGAACAGCCCACCGAAAAGGAGCTGCGCACGCTGCACAAGACGATCAAAAAGGTGAGCGAGGATATCGAAAACTTCTCGTTCAACACCTCGGTGGCCGCCTTCATGATCTGCCTCAACGAACTGGGCGACTGCTCGAAACGGGCGATCCTCGAACCGCTCGTGGTGCTGATCGCCCCCTTCGCCCCGCACATCGCCGAGGAGCTCTGGGAGGCCCTCGGAAAGAGCGGCTCGGTATGCGATGCACAATACCCGACCTATGACGAAAAACACCTCGTACAGAGCTCGTTCGAATACCCGGTATCGGTCAACGGCAAGCTGCGCTTCAAGAAGGAGTACGCCACGTCGATGACCCCGGCCGAGATTCAGGCCGACGTCGTCACGGCCCCCGAGGCCCAGAAGTGGATCGAGGGCAAGACCCCGAAGAAGGTGATCGTCGTCCCGGGCAAGATCATCAACATCGTCATCTGACCCCGGGGCAACCGAACCGCCCACACCCCGATCAGCTCCGACGAACCGCCAAGAGAGAGAGTCCCGGCCACGCCCGGGACTCTTTTCCACCCGAAACCCCCAAAACCGGAAACCATGAACCGAACCCTTTTATCCATTCTGTCACTTCTGCTTATGAGCGTCAGCGCATCGGCTCGGGAGTATGGCCAGGCCGCCACGATCCGTATCTGGGACAACGCCTCAGCCCCCCACAGCAACGGAATCACCACCCCCGAAGAGGAGCCCGAACCCAACCGGCTGGCCAACACCTCGACGGCCGAACTCTTTCTCTATCCGGCCGACACCTCGCGCCATGCCTCGACGGGACTGGGCGTCGTGATCTGCCCGGGCGGCGGCTACTCGCGTCTGGCCATCGACCACGAAGGGGTCCAGGTGGCCCGCTGGCTTGCGGAGAACGGCATCACGGCTGCCGTCCTGAAGTACCGCCTGCCGAACGGTCATCCGGAGGTTCCGCTCGAGGATGCCGAACAGGCGCTGCGGCTGCTGCGCGGCGAGGTTCCCGGCGCCGAGGACTTCGTCTGCCGGGAGGTCGGCATCATGGGCTTCTCGGCCGGAGGCCATCTGGCTGCCTACACCTCGACGATGGGGAGCGTAAGACCGGACTTCTCGCTGCTCTTCTATCCGGTCATCACGGCGAATCCCGGACATCAGGGATCATTCAACCAGCTGGTGGGCAAGGAGAACCGCACGGCCGAGACCGACGCCCGCTATTCGCTCGAAAACCAGGTGACACGACAGACACCCCCGGCCCTGCTGCTGCTTTCGGACGACGACCGCACCGTACCGCCGGTGAGCAGCACGCGCTACTACAACGCCCTGAAGGAGCACGGCGTGAAGGCCTCGATGCACATCTACCCCACGGGCGGCCACGGATGGGGCATCCGCGACTCGTTCCGCTACAAGGCCGAGTGGCAGGCGGCACTGCTCGACTGGCTCAAAGCCTTCGAAGAGTAACCGGCCGGCCCGAACGGATGCGGCGGACACCCCCGAACGGGATGTCCGCCGCGTGATTTTCAACGCGGAGGGCCTTGCCGTTTCCCGATTATTCCGTATCTTTGTCACCAAAATACAACTATTCATGGCAGACAACTCCATATTGACCCGCCTCGACGGGCTGAAGCTCAAGTACGAGGAGATCGGGCAGAAACTCACCGACCCCGAGGTGATCGCCGACGTCAAGCAGTTCGTGCAGCTCAACAAGGAGTACAAGGAGCTCGAACCGATCATCGAAACCTCGGAGCGTTACCGCACGGCCCTGGCCAACCTGGCCGAGGCCAAGGATACCTACGCCAACGACAAGGACGAGGAGATGCGCGAGATGGCCCGCGAAATGATCACCGAACTCGAACCGCAGATCACCCAGTTCGAGGAGGAGATCAAGCTGCTCCTGATCCCGAAGGATCCGCAGGACTCGAAAAACGCCATCATGGAGATCCGCGGCGGCACGGGTGGCGACGAAGCCGCCCTCTTCGCCGGCGACCTGCTGCGCATGTATACGAAGTACATCGAGTCGAAGGGGTGGAAGTACGAGATCACCTCGGCCTCCGAGGGTGCCGCCGGCGGATACAAGGAGGTCGTCATGAAGGTCACGGGACAGAACGTCTACGGTACGCTCAAGTACGAATCGGGCGTCCACCGCGTGCAGCGCGTGCCGCAGACCGAAACGCAGGGACGCGTCCACACGTCGGCCGCTTCGGTGGCCGTGCTGCCCGAAGCCGAGGAGTTCGACGTCGAGATCTCGATGAACGACATCCGCAAGGATATCTTCTGCGCCTCGGGCCCCGGCGGACAGTCGGTCAACACGACCTATTCGGCCATCCGCCTGACCCACATCCCGACGGGTATCGTCGTGCAGTGCCAGGATCAGAAATCACAGCTCAAAAACTTTGACAAGGCCTTCGAGGAGCTGCGCACGCGCGTCTTCAACCTCGAATACTCGAAATACCTCGACGAGATCGCCTCGAAACGCAAGACCATGGTCTCGACGGGTGACCGCTCGGCCAAGATCCGAACCTACAACTATCCCCAGGGCCGGATCACCGACCACCGCATCAACTACACGATCTACAACCTGGCGGCCTTCATGGACGGCGACATCCAGGACTGCATCGACCACCTGATCGTGGCCGAGAACGCCGAACGTCTGAAGGAGAGCGAACTCTAAAGACAATATCCGGCGCCGGAACAACGTTTTATACAGAAATTTCCTGTTCCGCATGATGAAACGAACGATCACAGGGCTCCTTGGCGGAGTGTTTCTCCTCCTTTTCCTTTCGGCACACGCCGCAGCGCCGAAACCCGAACCGTTGTATATCGTCAACGGGAAGGTCGTGGAGCAGATCCGCACGATCCCGCCCGAAGAGATCGAACACGTCGAGATGCTGCCGGCCGACGAACAGACCATCGCCCGCTACGGCGAACGGGCCATGCACGGCGTGATGCTCATCACGTTGCGTTACGACGAGCCGGCCCGCTTTCAGGCCGACACCACCTTCGGAAGCTACATCGCCCGACAGGTGCGCTGGGACGATGACGAACCGGTCGCACGGGTCGTCCTGCGCTATACCATCACACCGGAGGGGACGATCCGCATCGACGACACCCTGGAATCGACCGACAACCGCCTCAAACGCCGGGTCGTGAAGGCCGTCGAAGAGGCGCCGCGCTGGCTGCCGGCCCAAAAGGACGGCAAGGCCATCGCCAGCCAGGGCATTCTGAGCATTCAGCTCCCCGAAGGGCGTCCGATGCCCCGGCGCGTGGAGCTGGTCTACCGTTAACAAGAACAAAGGAGACGGGCCGAAACCAACAGGACCGGACACAACATAAGACGAGGAGACAAGGGTCCAGAAACCCATGTCGAAACGCGAGCGAACCGAGAGTAAAGACTGGAAGAGCCAGAAAAAGGGCAAGGAGAGACCTGAAGAAAAACTCCGACACCCACACCCGCATTTCATGAATTCATCACCTCAAAAAACCGGAAACGTATGAAAACCAACTCCCTCAAGGCGTGGATCGTCGCCATACGGCCCTACAGTCTCGGCAATGCCGTCATTCTGATCCTCGTGGGTTCGGCGCTGGTCTGGACCGACGGTTCGTTCCACACGCTGCCGGCCGTGCTGTGCCTGGCCTTCGCCCTGTTGATGCAATGCACGGCCAATCTGGTCAACGACCTCTGGGACTTCCTCAAGGGGGCCGACCAGCCCGACCGGCTGGGCCCCGACCGCGCCTTCGCCAAGGGTTTCATCACCCTGCGCGCCATGAAGGCTGGCATCATCGGCTTCACACTGGCCTCGGCAGCCGCCGGAATCGGCATCCTCGCCTGGGCGCTGCATCACGACATGCTCGCCTGGGGCGGCTGGGAACTGGTGGCCGTCGGCGCCGCCTGCGTCCTCTTCGCCTACTTCTACACCGCTGGGCCATGGCCCCTGGCCTATCACGGACTGGGGGACGTGGCCGTCATCCTCTTCTTCGGACTCGTCCCCGTGAGTTTCACCTATTATGTGCTGACCGGCACGTGGACGTGGGAGGTCATCGTCACGGCGCTGGCCTGCGGACTGGTAATCGACACCATGCTGATGATCAATAATTTCCGCGACCGAGAGGAGGATGCCCGCTGTCAGAAGCGCACGATTGTCGTGGCGTTGGGCACGCGGTTCGGCAGCTGGAGCTACTTCTTGCTGGGCACCGCGGCCGTCGCACTCTGCCTGACACTGCTGGCCGGAGGCCGCCCATGGGCGGCCCTGCTGCCGCTGATCTATCTGGCGGGGCACGTGGCCACGTGGCGCAAGATGGTCCGCATCGACCACGGCGACCAGTTGAACGTCTGCCTCGGAGAGACGGCCCGCAACATCATGCTCTTCGGAGCGCTGCTTACCGTCGGAATCCTCCTCGGATGAGGATGACGCAAAAACATGAATGAATCCCGACATATTACCCTGAGCGAGCTGCAGCGCCGCGTGAAGGCGGCCCTCGAGGGGCAGTTTGCGCTGCCTCTGTGGGTGAGTGCCGAAATCTCCGACCTGAAGGTCAACTACTCGGGCCACTGCTATCTGGAACTGGTCGAAAAGGGTGGCGAAAACGGCGTCCCCACGGCCCAGGCCCGCGCCGTCATCTGGCGTTCGCAATACCCGCGCGTGACCGCCTACTTCGAGGCCGAAACCGGACAGCGGCTCGCTCCCGGACTGAAGATCCTCGCCAAGGTGCTGGTCACGTACCACGAGCTGTACGGCTTCTCGCTGCAGATCACGGAGATCGACCCCTCGTTCACGCTGGGCGATCTGGAGCGTCAGCGCCAGCAGACCATCGCGCAGCTGCAGCAGGACGGCGTCTGGGAGATGAACCGCGAAGTGGCGATGCCCGTCGTCGTACAGCGCGTAGCCATCGTCTCGAGCGCCAACGCCGCCGGCTATCAGGACTTCTGCAAGGAGCTCGCGAAGAGCCCCTACCGCTTTGAAACGCACCTCTTCGACGCCTTCATGCAGGGCGAAGCCGCCGAGCAGTCGATCATCGACGCGCTGTGCCGCGTGGCCGACCGCCTGGAGGAGTTCGATGCCGTGGTGATCATCCGCGGCGGAGGCTCGCGCAGCGACCTGAACTGCTTCAACGCCTACCGCCTCTGCTCCTATGTGGCGCAGTTTCCGCTGCCGGTCATCACCGGTATCGGCCACGACAAGGATACGAGTGTCGCCGACATGGTGGCCCATACGGCGCTGAAGACCCCGACGGCCGTCGCCGGATGGCTCGTCGAGCGAATGTCGGGGATTGAGGGGTGGCTCGACAACGCCGCCCTGCAGCTGCACGACGGCGTGCTGCGGCTGACCCGCGCACAGCAGCTGCGGCTCGAGGAGATGGCGGGTGATCTGCGCCATCTGCCGGCGGGGCTCATCCGCCAGCGCCGGCTGGAGCTGGAGGGCCGCAGCGAGGCTTTCCGGCAGGCCGTCGGGGCCTTCATCCGCCAGGAGCAGCAGCGCATAGTCACCTCGGCGGAGCTTATCGAGAGCCGCTCGCCGAGGCGCATCCTCCGCATGGGATTTGCCGTGGTGAGGGGGCAGGGGCGGGCCGTCCGGTCGATTGCCGAAGTGACAGCCGGGCAGCGGATGGAGGTCGAGGTGGCCGACGGCCGTTTTACGGTCGAGGCGCTCGCGGAGTCCGAAGCGGATCCCGACAAGGAGTAGAAAACAAGCGACCGGGAAAAAGCAGCCGGCAGAAACGGAAATTCAGTCTGCAGTCGCAGGAACCAACCGAACGACACAAAACTCAGAAGCCGGGAATCCGGCACCAACGATATGGCAAAAAAACAACAGGAGGAACCGAGTTACACGGAGGCCATTGCCGAGATCGAACGCATTCTCGGCCGCTTCCGCAGCGAAGAGATGGACGTGGACAGTCTGGCCGCCGAGGTCAAGCGCGCCACGGAGTTGATCGCCCTGTGCAAGGCGCGTCTGCACAAGGCCGAAGAGGAGGTGAACAAAATCCTCGAGGCATGAAACGGCTGATCCGCTGGGCGCTGAACCACATCCCGCGCCCCGTACTGCAACGCATGGCGTCGTGGACCGTGCCCGTCGTGGGGCTCTTCTACCGGGGACGCGGCGTGGAGTGTCCACTCTGCGGGTCGAAATTCCGCCGCTTCCTCCCCTACGGCTACGTCACTTCGCGGGCGAATGCCCTCTGCCCGCGGTGCCTCTCGCTCGAACGGCACCGCCTGCTGTGGCTCTACCTGACGCGCGAGACCGATCTGCTGACCGCCTTCCCGCGCACGCTGCACATCGCTCCCGAGGTCTGCATCATGCGCCACCTGAAGCCCCACTTCGCCGATCATCCCGGACAGTACGTCACGGCCGATCTCGAGAGCCCGCTGGCCGACCTGCACTTCGACGTGCAGCAGATCCCGCTGGCCGACAACTCGGTGGAGGTCGTCCTCTGCAACCACATCCTCGAACATGTGGCCGATGACCGCAAGGCGCTGCGCGAACTGCACCGCATCCTGAAGCCCGGCGGCTGGGGCATTCTCCTTTCGCCCGTCGACCGCGACTACGAGCACACTTACGAGGACGACTCGATCACCGATCCCGACGAGCGCACGCGCATCTTCGGGCAGTACGACCACCGCCGCATCTACGGCCAGGATTATGTCGAGCGGCTGCGCGGGGCAGGATTCGAAGCGGCCGACATCGACTACGCCGCATCGCTCACCGACGAGGAGCGACGTCGTTACGCGCTGCCCGACGACCACATCTACGTGGTCTACAAGCACTGACCCGGAGGCGAGGTCAGGAGCGTCGCGCCACGAGACAAAGAGCCCCCTCCGGATGGCGATGTTCGGTAACGTGGCTAAATCCCGCTCCGGAAAGTTGCCGCGTCAGGGTCGCCGCTGAATAAACGGTCATGCTACCGACCCGACGGGCCCATTTGATCCACCGGAGATCGTCGGGATCACCGGCTTCACAGACAATCAGAAAATAACCTCCGGAGCGCAAGACGCGCGCCATAGAATAAAAACGCCGTGAAAAATATCAGTAGAGGTAGAAGACAATGCCGATGAAGTGGCAGACAACCGCCAGATTGATCAGCAGATGCCATACCATGTGGTGGTAGCGGAACCCCTTGCGGGCGTAGAACCACGCCCCCACGGTATAGAACACCCCGCCGGCGGCAATCAACCACAACAGCTGCACGGAAGCATGACGGATGAAGAGCGGCAGAAAAAAGACGATCGTCCACCCCATCACCAGATAGATCGTCAGGCTCACGGCCGGAATCGACCGCCGCGACAGCGACTTGTAGAAAACCCCGAAAAGCACCATCACCCACTGCAGCACTGCAATCAGAATCCCCTGCCAGCCCCCGATCACCGACAGCGCAATGGGCGTATAGCTCCCGGCAATGGCCACGTAGATGAAGATGTGGTCCAGGATGTGGAAAACCTCCTTGTGTCGCGACGCCGGATGCATCGCGTGGTAGAGCGTCGAGGCCAGAAACATCAGAAAGATCGAGATCACGAAAACCGACACGCTCACCGATGCCACAAGCCCGTCGGGATCATGCACATAGGCCCATACCGCCGCAAAGGGCAACGACACGAGTGTCAGCATCGCCATCACGCCGTGGGTCACCGTATTGGCCACCTCTTCCCCCAAAGTCGGGACATAAAGCCCTTTTTTTGTCTTCATCACTCAACCATTAGATTCAACGTGTCAAATTTATAATTTTTTTTCATATCTTTGCCATCAAGGTTATCAGGTCAGGTTAAAGAGAGTCGAAAATGGACTTTTCACGCTACGAAAATCTCCGCACCCTGGTGCGGACCAACTTCTCGGAACAGACCCAGCGTCTGGTCGACGAAGCGCTCGAGTATGCCGAGTCCAAACTCGACGGCCTGACCCGCTACGACGGCTCGCCCCTCATCGGACATGGCGTCGCCGTGGCCCGGATCGTCATCTCCGAGATCGGCCTCGGACGGAATTCGACCCTCTCGTCGATCCTGCACGACGTGGTGCGCATCGCACACAAGCAGCTCCCCGACGAGGAGTTCCTCGCCCTGACCCGCGACATCCAGAGCCGATTCGGCGACCAGGTCGTCGGAATCACCATGGGGCTGGCCAACATCTCGGAACTCAAACTGAAGGTCGCCAAGGAGCAGGCCGACAACTTCCGCGATCTGATCGTCAGCTACTCCGAAGATCCCCGCGTGATCCTCATCAAGCTGGCCGACCGCCTCGAGGTGATGCGCTCGCTCGGGATCTTCCCCCACGAAAAGTGGCGCAAAAAGAGCTGGGAGTCGATGAACCTCTACGCACAGATCGCCCACAAGCTGGGTCTCTACTCGATCAAGAGCGAACTGGAGGACATCGCCCTCAAATACCTCGAACCGAAGGGCTACGAACACATCGTCAACAAACTCGAGGAGAGTGCCGACGAGCGCAAGGCCTTCATCGCCCGCTTCATCGTGCCGATCGAGCAGCGACTCAACCGCCTCGGCATCAAGTACCACATCAAGAGCCGCACCAAGTCGATCTTCTCGATCTGGAACAAGATGCAGAAGCAGCACGTGCCGTTCGAGGGTGTCTACGACATCTTCGCCATCCGCATCATTATCGACTGCCCGCGCGAACAGGAGAAACCCCTCTGCTGGACCGTCTACTCGATCGTCACGGACTTCTATACGCCCAACCCCAACCGCATGCGCGACTGGATCTCGATCCCCAAGTCGAACGGCTACGAGTCGCTGCACACCACCGTCTCGGCCGAAGGCCGCTGGGTCGAGGTACAGATCCGCACCGAACGCATGGACGAGGTCGCCGAACGCGGTATCGCCGCACACTGGCGCTACAAGGGGGTCGGCCAGGGGGCCCAGACCAGCGAAATGTGGCTCAGCCGTCTGCGCGAGCTGATGGAGGATACCACCCACTCGCTGGCACAACGCTTCGACGCCAAGCCCGCCTCGGGCGAGATCTTCGTCTTCACGCCCAACGGCGACCTGCGCAAACTGCCCGAAGGGGCCACGCTGCTCGACTTCGCCTTCGACATCCATACGTCGCTCGGCTCGACGTGCGTCGGCGGCAAGGTCAACAACCGCGCCGTCTCGATCCGCGAACCGCTCCACAACGGCGATATCGTCGAGATCCAGACCCAGAAGAACCAGACCCCGAAATCCGACTGGCTCTCGTTCGTGGTCACCTCGAAGGCCCGCAACAAGATCAAGTCCTTCCTGCGCGAGGAGCAGGCCAAACATACGCGCATGGGCCGCGAAGAGCTCGAGCGAAAACTCAAGAACTGGAAACTCCCGATCTCGATCGACGAGGCGGTGGCCTATCTGGCCCGCCACTTCCGGCTGCGGCTCGGCACGGAGGTCTACGGGCTGATCGCCACCCAGAAGCTCGACTTCGCAACCATCAAGGAGCTCTTGTCGCGCCACCTCTCGGGCGAGGCCGAGGAGGAGCGCCGCGCCGCGGCCGCCGAGGTCGAACGCCAGAAGGCCGCTCAGCACGCCGCTCAGGAAAAATCCCCCCAGCAGCAGGATGCCCTGGTCATCGACGACGACCTGTCGAAAATCCAGTACAAGCTGGCCAAGTGCTGCAACCCGATCAAGGGCGACGAGATCTTCGGCTTCGTGACGATCAACTCCGGCATCACGATCCACCGCTGCGACTGCCCCAATGCCAAGCGCATGCGCGAAAACTACCCCTATCGGGTGGTCGAAGCCCGCTGGCGAGAGTCGGCCGAGGGAGCCTTCCGTGTCTCGATCCGCATCGTCGCGGCCGACACCACCGGCATGGCCAACCACATCACCGAGGTGATCATCCGCGATCTGAAGCTCAACATCCGATCCATCAACTTCGCCGCGGCCGGCAACGGTTGCATCGCCGGTACGGTCTCGGTCGAGGTGCCCGGTACGGGGGTCGTCGATACGCTGATCCATCAGATCCTGCGAATCAAGGGGGTTCAGCGAGCCTACCGCGTCAACTGATCCCCCCGCCTCCGATCGAAACTCCTTTCGAAATCTTTTTTCATTTTTATCCACCTTACGATAAATGAATAACAACTCAATCAGCGTCGTATTTGCCGACTCGTCGCATGCGCACTACGCTCCGCGTATCTGCCAGTTGATCTACGAGTCCGCCTTGCAGCGGGGAACGGGTATCGCCAAGCGATCACCCGAATACATCGCAGCAAAAATGACCGGTGGCAAGGCCGTCGTGGCGCTGGACGGTGAAAAACTGGTCGGGTTCAGCTACATCGAGTGCTGGGGCCATGGCGATTTCGTCGCCACCTCGGGACTGATCGTCGCTCCCGAGTACCGACACATGGGACTCGCAGAGCAGATCAAACGACGAACCTTCGAGCTGGCCCGACGACGATTCCCGTACGCGAAGTTATTCAGTATCACCACGTCGCTGCCAGTCATGAAACTGAACTCACGCATGGGATACGTCCCCGTGACCTTCTCCGAACTCACCGAAGACGAGGAGTTCTGGAAGGGTTGCGAGGGGTGCTGCAACTACGACATCCTCCAGCGAAACAACCGCCGGATGTGTCTCTGCACCGGAATGCTCTACGACCCGGCCAAGGAGCCACCCAAAAAGCAGTCCCGCCTGGCCCCCTATGTCATGTTCCTGAAGAACAAGTTCAAAAAGATCTTTCACCTGAAGTAAAACCGAAAAAAGCAACGATCATGGATAACAAGAAGAAAAAAGTAGTGCTGGCTTTCAGCGGAGGTCTCGACACCTCGTTCTGTGCCAAATACCTCTCCGAAGAGAAGGGTTACGATGTCTACACGGCCATCGCCAATACGGGCGGTTTCTCGAAGGAGGAGCTCGCCCGCATCGAAAAACGCGCCATGGAGCTCGGCGCCGTCAAGCACGCCACGCTCGACATCGAGCAGGAGTACTACGAAAAGAGCATCCGATACATGGTCTTCGGCAATATCCTCCGCAACGGAACCTACCCCATCTCGGTGAGCTCGGAGCGTATCTTCCAGGCCATCGCCATCATCGAATACGCCAAGCAGATCGGCGCCGATGCCGTGGCCCACGGTTCGACGGGCGCCGGCAACGACCAGGTGCGCTTCGACCTGACGTTCCAGATCCTCGCCCCCGGCATCGAGATCATCACCCCGACACGTGACATGACCCTCACGCGCGAATACGAGATCGACTACCTGCGCAAGCACGGCATCACGGCCGACTACAAGAAGATGGAGTACTCGATCAACAAGGGGTTGTGGGGCACCTCGATCGGCGGCAAGGAGACCCTCCATTCGGAGCAGACCCTGCCCGAAGAGGCCTACCCGAGCCAGATCACGGCCCAGGGTGAGGAGCATCTGAAACTCTCGTTCGAAAAGGGCGAACTCTCGGCCGTCAACGGCAAACCCTACGCCGACAAGGTCGAGGCCATCCGCGCCGTGGAGGCCATCGGTTCGAAGTTCGGCATCGGCCGCGACATGCACATCGGCGACACGATCATCGGCATCAAGGGCCGTGTGGGCTTTGAGGCCGCCGCGCCGATGCTCATCATCGCCGCCCACAAGATGCTCGAAAAGCACACGCTCACCAAGTGGCAGATCTACTGGAAGGATCAGGTGGCCACGTGGTACGGCATGTTCCTCCACGAGGCGCAGTATCTCGAACCCGTCATGCGCGACATCGAGGCGATGCTCGTCTCCTCGCAGCGTAACGTCACGGGTACCGTCGAGCTGATCCTCCGCCCGCGGAACTACACGCTCGTGGGCGTCGATTCGACCTACGATCTGATGAAGACCGACTTCGGCGAGTACGGCGAGGTCAACAAGGCCTGGACGGCCGACGACGTGAAGGGTTTCACGAAGGTCCTCGGCAATCCGATCAAGATCTACTACAACGTCCAGAAACGCAACGAAAAGACCGAAAAATGATCCGCGTCGGTATCATCGGAGGCGCCGGCTACACGGCCGGTGAGCTGATCCGTCTGCTGATCAACCACCCGCAGGCGGAGATCCGCTTCGTCCACAGCTCGTCCAACGCCGGGAACCTCCTCACGGAGGTCCACGGCGGGCTGGAGGGCGAGACCCGCATGCGCTTCTGCGCGGAGTACGACCTGAGGGAGGTCGACATCGTCTTCCTCTGCTCGGCTCACGGTCAGAGCCGCACGTGGCTCGCGGAGCAGAAACTCCCCGAGGAGCTGCGGCTGATCGACCTGGCGCAGGACTTCCGCGACGAATCGGAGGGATTCGTCTACGGATTGCCGGAGATGAACCGCGAGCGGATCCGTCAGGCCCGCCGCGTCGCCAATCCGGGCTGTTTCGCCACGGCCATCCAACTGGCACTGCTGCCGCTGGCTGCCGCAGGTCTGCTCCGGGACGAGATCCACGTGACCGCCATTACGGGCTCGACCGGTGCCGGCGTGAAACCCTCGGCCACGACCCACTTCAGCTGGCGGGCCTCGAACCTCTCGGTCTACAAGGCCTTCACGCATCAACACCTGAAGGAGATCGGACGCAATCTGCAGCTGCTGGAGCCCTCATTCAACAGCGAGATCAACTTCGTGCCGATGCGCGGCGACTTTACGCGCGGCATTCTGGCCAGCGTCTACACCTCCTGTCCGCTCGACGAGGCCGAAGCCCGGCAACTCTATGCCGACTGCTATGCCACGGCCGCCTTCACCCACGCCGTAGAGCACGATGTCGACCTCAAACAGGTCGTCAACACCAACAAGGCCCTCGTGCAGGTGGCCAAGCACGGCTCGAAACTGCATGCCGTCTCGGTCGTCGACAACCTGCTGAAGGGTGCCTCGGGACAGGCCGTGCAGAACATGAACCTCATGTTCGGGCTCGACGAGCGCGAAGGATTGCGTCTGAAGGCCAGCGCCTTCTAACGAGGGGAGGGACACGAAGCCGGGAGCACAGGCCGAATGTCTGCGTGGGGATCCGGGGGATCCGAAGCGAGGCAACGGCCCGGGCGACACGGCCGGATGGCACAACAGGGCAACACGGCCGGGCGACATGGACCCGGGCGGCACGGCCGGATGGCACAACAGGGTAACACGGCCGGGCGACACGGCCCCGGGCGGCACGACCCCGGACGGCACGGCCCAGGCAACACGGCCCCGGACAACACGACCCCGGACAACACGACCCGGGCGGCACGGCCGCTCCCGAAAACGAAAACAACAGAACTTTCATCATGGAACTATTCAACGTATATTCACTCTATCCGATCGAGCCGGTGCGGGGCAAGGGGTGCTTCGTCTACGACGAGCAGGGTACCGAATACCTCGACCTCTACGGCGGTCATGCCGTCATCTCGATCGGCCACGCACAGCCTGACTACGTCAAGGCCGTCTCGGAGCAGGTCGGCCGGCTGGGCTTCTACTCCAACTCGGTGCAGAACTCGCTGCAGGTCGAACTCGCCCACCGGCTGGGCCGCGTCTCGGGATATGACGACTACCGGCTCTTCCTCTGCAACTCGGGCGCCGAGGCCAACGAAAACGCCCTGAAGCTCGCCTCGTTCCATACGGGCCGCAGCAAGGTGCTGGCCATCGAGCGGGCCTTCCACGGCCGCACGTCGGGCGCCGTAGCCGTGACGGACAACCCGGCCATCTCGTCGCCCTTCAACCGCACGCCCAACGTGGAGTTCACCCCGCTGAACGACCTCGAGACGGCCCGCGCGAAGCTCTCGACCCGGGAGTTCGCCGCCGTGATCGTCGAGGGCATCCAGGGCGTCTCGGGCATCCACTGCCCGACGGACGACTTCCTGCGCGAACTGCGCAAAGCGGCCTCCGAGACCGGCACGCAGCTCATTCTGGACGAAATCCAGTCGGGATACGGCCGCACGGGACGCTTCTTCGCCCACCAGCAGGCCGGCATCCGCCCCGACCTGATCACCACGGCCAAGGGAATGGCCAACGGTTTCCCGATCGGAGGCGTGCTGATCGCCCCCCACTTCGAGGCGCGGCCCGGCATGCTGGGAACCACCTTCGGAGGCAACCATCTGGCCTGCGCGGCGGCCATCGCCGTACTGAAGGTGATCGAGCGCGACGGTCTGGTCGAGAATGCCGCCCGGGTGGGGCAATACCTGCTCGACGAACTCCACGCCATGAAGGAGCTGAAGGAGGTCCGCGGACGCGGTCTGATGATCGGCATCGAGATCGACGGCTCGGGTTCGGAACTCCGCAAGCGGCTGCTCTTCGAGAAGCACATCTTCACGGGCGGAGCCGGCGCTTCGGTCGTGCGGCTGCTGCCGGCGCTGTGCCTCACGCGCGAGCTGGCCGACCGCTTCCTCGAGGCCTTCCGCGAGATGGTGCAGAACCGATAACCGGCGAAAGGCCGGCAGGACGGGGCTCCGATTGACGACGAACCCCGCAACCCAACCGCTGAAGTCCGGCTGAAGATCCGGAGCTCAGACCGCGACCCGGCCCGCCCGACGGTCGCACCGGGTTCCCGAAAACCCGCAACAAAAATGAGTCGGGAGAAGCTCGACACTCCTCCCGCCGCCGATTCCCGGCTGAAGGGGACCGGCGTTACAGGAAAAACAATCGATGAGATGAAAAAATTCACTTGTGTACAGGATATCGGCGATCTGAAACAAGCCCTCGCCGAGGCATTCGAAATCAAACGAAACCGCTTCCAGTTCACCGGACTGGGCCGCAACCGCACGCTGCTGATGCTCTTCTTCAACTCGAGCCTCCGCACGCGCCTCTCGACCCAGAAGGCCGCCATGAATCTGGGCATGAACGTCATGGTCCTCGACGTCAACCAGGGTGCCTGGAAACTCGAAACCGAACGCGGCGTGGTGATGGACGGCGACAAGGCCGAACACCTGCTCGAAGCCATTCCGGTCATGGGCTCCTACTGCGACGTGATCGGCGTGAGGTCGTTCGCCCGCTTCCAGAACAAGGCCGAGGATTACGAGGAGCGTGTCCTGGAGCAGTTTATCCGCTACTCGGGCCGCCCGGTCTTCTCGATGGAGGCCGCCACGCGCCACCCGCTGCAGAGCTTCGCCGATCTGATCACCATCGAGGAGTACAAGCAGACCGAACGCCCGAAGGTCGTCATGACCTGGGCTCCCCACCCCAACGCCCTGCCGCAAGCCGTGCCCAACTCCTTCGCCGAGTGGATGAACGCTGCCGGTTACGACTTCGTCATCACCCACCCCGAAGGCTATGAACTCGATCCGAAATTCGTCGGCTCGGCCCGCGTCGAGTATGACCAGCGCAAGGCCCTCGAGGGTGCCGACTTCGTCTACGCCAAGAGCTGGGCCGCCTATGCCGATCCGAACTACGGCAAGGTCCTCTCACGCGACCGCTCGTGGACGGTCGACTCGGAGAAGATGGCTCTGACGAACAACGCCTACTTCATGCACTGCCTGCCCGTGCGGCGCAACATGATCGTCACGGACGAAGTGATCGAATCGCCGCGCTCGCTGGTGATCCCCGAGGCCGCCAACCGCGAAATCTCGGCCCAGGTGGTGCTGAAACGTCTGCTGGAGGGGCTGCAATGAAATCGGTCACGGTCATGAAGATCGGGGGCAACGTCATCGACAACCCCGAAGCATTGAAGCGTTTTCTCCGCGAGTTCGCCGCCGTCGAAGGGGCCAAGATGCTGGTCCACGGCGGCGGGAAACTGGCCACGCGTCTTGCCGAACGCCTCGAACTGAAGGTGCAGATGGTCGACGGACGCCGCATTACGGACAAGGGTACGCTCGACGTGGTGACGATGGTCTATGCCGGGTTGGTCAACAAACAGATCGTCGCCGGGCTGCAGGCCGTCGGATGCAACGCCATCGGGTTGTCCGGGGCCGACGGAAACGTCGTGACGGCCCGCCGCCGCAACCCCGAACCGATCGACTACGGCTTCGTAGGCGACATCGAACGGGTCGACTCCGAACTGCTCGGACGACTGCTGGATGGGGGGCTGGTGCCCGTCTTCTCGGCCATCATGCACGACGGGCACGGCACGCTGCTCAACTGCAACGCCGACAGCGTCGCTTCGGCCGTGGCTCTCGGCGCCGCACGCCTGGCACCGGTCGATCTGGTCTACTGCTTCGAGAAGACCGGCGTGCTGCGCGATCCGGAGGACGAACGTTCGGTCATCCCCGAAATCACAGCCGAAAGTTTCGCGGCCCTCAAGGCCGACGGGACGATCAGCAAGGGGATGATCCCCAAGGTGGAGAATGCCCTGAAGGCCGTCAGCCAGGGGGTGCGCAGCGTCACGATCCGCAGCTCGGCCCACCTCGCGGACGGCATCGGAACCGTCATCCGCTAAACTTTGGGTCCCGTCCCTGTAAGTCCCGACAAATCCCAAAAACAGCATGAAGCCGAAAACCAAGGAAGCCGTCGAACTGCTGCAGGCGTTGATCGCAACGCCCTCCACGTCGCGTGACGAGGCCCGCACGGGCGATCTGCTCTTCGCCTTTCTGGCGGACCACGGAGCCGCCCCCGAACGACTCTACAACAACGTCTGGGCCCGCGCCGAGGGGTTCGACCCCCGACGCCCCACGCTGCTGCTGAACTCGCACCACGACACGGTGCGACCGGCCGCCTCCTACACGCGCGATCCCTATGCGCCGACCCTTGAAGAGGGGCGGCTCTACGGGCTGGGAAGCAACGACGCCGGAGCCTCGGTCGTCTCGCTGGCCGAGACCTTCCTCACGTTCCGCACGCGCCGGCTGCCCTTCAACCTCGTTGTGGCCCTCTCGGCCGAGGAGGAGTGCATGGGCGAACACGGCATGCGGGCCCTGCTGCCGGCCCTCGGACCGATCGACATGGCGCTGGTCGGCGAACCCACCGGCATGCAGGCCGCCACGGGTGAACGCGGGCTGGTCGTCCTGGACTGCACGGCCCACGGCCGCAGCGGACATGCCGCCCGCGGCGAAGGAGTCAATGCCCTCTACATTGCGATGGACGACATCGCCCGGCTGCGCACGTTCCGTTTCGAACGCGAATCGCAGCTGCTCGGCCCCGTCGGCATCGCCGTGACGCAGATCGGGGCCGGCACGCAGCACAACGTCGTTCCGGACACGTGCCGCTTCGTCGTCGACGTGCGTACGACCGACGCCTACTCGAACGAGGAGGTCGTCGAACAGCTCCGCGCCGCGCTGCACTCCGACGTCGTACCGCGCTCGACGCGCATCCGCGCCGCCGCCGTGGGCGACGACCATCCGCTGGTCCGCGCCGCACGGGCCGTCGGACGGCAGACCTTCGTCTCGCCCACAACCTCCGACCGCACGCTGATGCCCTTCCCGTCGCTCAAGATGGGACCCGGCGAGTCGGCCCGATCCCACTCGGCCGACGAATTCGTCCTCGTCGCGGAGATCGACGAGGCCATCACCATCTACGAACAATACATCGAACAATTAGCCAAACTGTACGCATGAGCAGCACCAAACTTTGGGACAAGGGTTTCGAACCCGACAAGATGATCGAAGAGTACACCGTCGGCAACGACCGCGAACTGGACCTCCAGCTGGCCCGTTACGACGTACAGGGGTCACTGGCCCACATCGCCATGCTCGAAAAGATCGGGCTCCTCACGGCCGACGAGCTCCGCACGCTGACGGCCGGTCTGCAGGAGATCGCCGCCGAGATCGAGGCCGGACGCTTCGCCATCGAACCCGACACGGAGGATGTCCACTCGCAGGTCGAGCTGATGCTGACCCGCCGGCTGGGCGACGTCGGCAAGAAGATCCACTCGGGGCGTTCGCGCAACGACCAGGTGCTGGTCGATCTGAAACTCTTCCTGCGCGACGAACTACGCCAGATCGCCGACGCCGTGCGCACGGTCTTCGACCGCCTGCAGGAGCAGAGCGAGCGTTACCGCGACGTGCTGATGCCCGGATACACCCATCTGCAGATCGCCATGCCCTCGTCGTTCGGATTGTGGTTCGGCGCCTATGCCGAGACGCTCGTCGACGACATGCGGCTGCTCACGGCCGCCTGGCACATCGCCAACCAGAATCCGCTCGGTTCGGCCGCCGGATACGGTTCGTCATTCCCCCTCGACCGCACGATGACCACCCGTCTGCTCCACTTCGAGACGCTCCACTACAACGTCGTCGCCGCCCAGATGAGCCGCGGAAAGAGCGAACGTGCCGCCGCTGCGGCCATCGCCGCCGTGGCCGCCACCATCGGACGGCTGGCCATGGATGCCTGCCTCTTCATGAGTCAGAACTTCGGATTCATCTCGCTGCCCGACGAGTTGACGACCGGTTCGAGCATCATGCCCCACAAGAAGAATCCCGACGTCTTCGAGATCATGCGCGGCCGCTGCAACCGCCTGCAGTCGCTGCCCAACGAGATCGCCCTGCTGACCACCAATCTCCCGGTCGGCTACCACCGCGATCTGCAACTGATGAAGGACATTCTCTTCCCGGCCATCGGGGAGATCAAGCGCACGCTCCGGATGTGCGACTTCATGCTGGCCCACGTGCGGGTCAACGACCACATCCTCGACGACAGCCGCTACGACTACCTCTTCACGGTGGAGGATGTCAACCGGCTGGTGCTGCAGGGCGTGCCCTTCCGTGAAGCCTACCGCCAGGTGGGCATGGCCGTCCAGCGCGGCGAGTACCGTCCCACGCGCGAGGTACACCACACCCACGAGGGGAGCATCGGAAATCTCTGCACCGCAGAAATCCGCCGCAAGATGGAGGCCGTCATGCGCGAATTCGAGACTCCGGGATTGCAGGAGGAGTTGTAATGAGGGGGCCGGGGGGGGGTAGAGCCCTGTGCCGTGTTGTGCGAGTTGATGGGTCCTGACGGCACAAGGGCCCGGCGTCCCGAAATCGAGGCTTTCGGACGTCGGCACCGCTGTCCCGTCGTCCCGGTCGACGGCTCCATCCGCTGTCGCAGCGCAAAAAACGAAAAATAAAAAAGGGCGAATCGACCGTTCCTGCACCGCGGAGACTAATCGCAAAGAAAGCCCTCATGCAAGCCCTTTCCGAAACGCGGAAATCTGTACCGGCAGGCAAAAGAGTCACAAGACAGCACGGCATATCCAAATTATTTTACCTATCTTTGCAAACAGGGTTTCCCTCAGAAGAAAGACTCGAAAATGAATTAGAGACATATAGACATATCGTTTACAAGGCGTCAGCTTTCATTCCTGTTCTTGAAACTTCGACACTTTCAGAGCAGCCAGGAGTAAAGCGGGGACGCCCACGGGAACGTGGGCTTTACTCGTTTATTTGGTTGCAAGGTAGTCGAAGACCTCAAGAACAGATAAAAGTACTGTCCCACGTCTTTTTTTATCGTATTCGGTCCTGCGGGGGCAGGCGGGACAACCTAACAACTAATCCGACATGAAGAAACTGCTGTTTTTGGGATGGCTCCTCGCCGCGGCACTGACCGCCTGCGACAAGGACAACGGACAAGACGGGGCCGGGCCCTGCCCCGTCACCGACATCGAACTCCCGCAATCGAGCGCACAGGCTCCCATCGAACCCGGAAGCACGGTCGAAATCCGGGGATACGGATTCGAGGCCGATTGCGAAATCTGGCTCTTCGAAGAGACCCGGACCGCAGCATCCGCAGGGGTGCAGGCCGAGATCCTCGAAGTTTCCGCCTCCGCCCTCCGCTTCACGGCTCCCGACCTCTGCGGGCCCCAAAGCATCGAACTCCGGCAGGACGGCGGGGCCTGGAATATCGGCACGCTGGTCTTTCCCGAAGAGGAGGAACAGCCGGCCGAGATACTTCCCCGACGAATCTCCCACATCAAGGTCACCTACCCGGACGACCTCTCCTTCGTCCAGCAATTCGCATACGACGAACAGGGCCGCATCACGTCCATCACGGAGATGGACCAGCAATACGCCTATTCCGGAACCACGGCCCAGGATGAAGTGACCGAAATCTCCTACGAGAACGACCGCATCGTCATCACCGAACCCTCCGGCGCACAGTCGATCCTCACGCTGGCCGACGGCCGGGCCACAACCATCACCGGCGTCGCGGCCAACAACCACTACCCCGACGACTACACCTTCACCTACGACGCAAACGGGTACATCGCAACCAGCACCTGGATCGAGAATCCCGAAAAGACCTACTCCGCAAAGAGCATCTATACCGTCGTGAACGGATGTATGACGCAGGTCCGGGAGGCCGAAGATTCCGAGGAGTGGTATGGCGGGAATGCCTCCTACACGAACAACCCCGAACGTCCGAACAACCTCAACATCGACCTCTACGGAATCAGCGACTTCATCACCTCGACCGATCTTGACCGGATCTATCTGGTCGGAGCCGGAGGGAACCGGCTGAAAAAGCTCCCGTCCACGGTCGATTACGGGGAGAACGGAATCGACACCTATCGCTATACAATGGAGGGCGAATACATCTCGAAGATCGAAATCGACGAGGACGGCGAACCCCTCACGATTCTGGAAATCTTCTACGCGGACTGAAATCCCGAACCCGACACAAAAAGGGCCCCGAACTTTCGGAGCCCTTTCTTTGCGTAATATCGCGCGGGGTGCGGACTACTTGATGCGCTCGTAGTATTCGCGCGTACGGGTGTCGACGCGGATCTTGTCGCCCGTGTTGATGAACAACGGCACGCGGATCGTGGCACCCGTGTTCACCGTCGCCGGCTTGAGCGAGTTCGTCGACGCCGTATCGCCCTTCACTCCCGGCTCCGTATAGGTCACCTCCATGTCGACGATCGGCGGGAGCTCGGCCGAAAGAACCGTCTCCTTCTCCGTGTGGAACATCACCTCGACGATCTGGCCGTCGGCCATCAGGTCGTAGTTGTTGATCAGGTTCTTGTCGATGATGATCTCCTCGAAGGTCTCCGTGTGCATGAAGTGCATGCCCAGGTCATCCTCGTAGGTAAACTGGTACGGACGACGCTCGACACGCACCGGCTCGATGCGGGCGCCGGCCGAGAAGGTGTTGTCCAGCACACGGCCGTTCTCCAGGTTCTTGAGTTTCGTACGTACGAAAGCCGGGCCCTTGCCGGGTTTCACATGCTGGAAATCGACAATCTGGAACGTCTTGCCGTCCAGCTCGATGCACATGCCGATCTTGATATCTGCGGTTGTTGCCATAGGTATTGTATTTTTTAAGTGTTTTTGCGTCGATGGATCTTGCGGCCCCAAAGGTACACAAAATATCCCGAAATTCCTAATCCCGGCCGGACAGGCCTCCGCGGAGGCAGAATCGCCAACCCGACAGCCCGCATCCGCCCCTCATGCCGCTCGGCTACAACTCGATCGCCTTGCAGCGAAGACCCAGCTGGCGGATCTTCTCCAGCGTCCGCGGAAGAGCGTAGCGCATGTTGCGGAAGGCCTTCTCGCTGTCGTGGAAGACGACGATCGCACCGGGGGCCAGATACTTCGTCACGTTCTTCAGACACGTGCGCGGCGAGAGCTGCCGGTTGTAGTCGCGCGAGATGATGTCCCACATCACCAGCTTGTAGCGCTGCCCCAGCAGGCGCGCCTGCGCCGGCGTGATCTGCGCGTAGGGCGGGCGGAAGAGCTCCGTATGCAGCAGATCGTTGGCAAAGTCGACATCCTCCGTATAGCGCTCGAGGCTCATGCCCCACCCCTTCTGATGCGAATAGGTATGATTGCCGATCTTGTGTCCGGCATCCAGAATCCGCTGGTAAAGGTCGGGGTACATCTCCACGTTCTTGCCCAGCACGAAGAAGGTCGCCTTGGCATCGTACTTCTCCAGCGTCGAGAGAATCCACTCGGTGATGCCCGGCGTGGGGCCGTCGTCGAAGGTCAGAAAGACCCCGTCCGGGTCGTTGATCTCCCAGATCAGGTCCGGCATCAGACGCCGGATGATTTTTGGCGGTTTCAAGCGCATACGTCCGCAAAAATAATCATTTTCCGTGCCTTTTGGAAAAATAGTTGTATATTTGTGGATGTTCAGTTCATTGCAATCGATTATGAAACGCTTTTTTCAGGGAATGGGGATCGTCATGATCCTGTTGACGATGGTGGGATGTGACGCCTTCAAGACGTTGAGCAAGAAGAAGGCTGCCCAGGGCCGCCCCTACGAACTCATCGTCGTATGCCCTCAGATGGAGTGGAACGGAGAGCTCGGCGACTCGCTGAGAGCCATCTTCACCGCACCGGTACCCTACCTGAACCAGGACGAACCCCTGTTCGACGTGCTGCGCGTCACCGAACGCGGTTTCAAGGACATGATTGCCGACCACCGCAACATCCTCAAGGTGGTCGTCGACCCTGCGCTCCAGGAGGCCTCGGCCGCCGTGGAGTATGACGTCACTTCCGAACCCCAGATCGTCATCACGCTCCAGGGCCCCGATGACAACGCCGTGGTCGGATACCTCTCCAAAAACCGCAACAACCTGCTGCACGTCCTCGAACAGGCCGAACGCGACCGGGACGTCAACTCCTATACCTCGTTCAACAACCCCGGCATCGAAGCCGCCGTCCGCAAACTCTTCGGCATGGAGATCCGCGTCCCGAAGGGCTACGTGCTGGCCAAGCAGACCGACGACTTCCTCTGGGCCCGTTACGAATACCCCACCGCCAGCCAGGGCTTCTTCATCTACGCCTACCCCTACGAAGGTCCCGAATCGCTCACGCCCGAGGCACTCGTCAAGGCCCGCAACGAATTTGCGGCGCTGATCCCCGGACCCTCCGACGGCTCCTACATGACCACTTCGGACGCCTTCGCCCCGGATTTCCGCATGTTCCGGCTCGAGGGTCGGCTCTGGTGTGAAATGCGAGGCTTTTGGGATGTCTACGGCGACTTCATGGGCGGTCCGTTCGTCAGCTACACCACCGTCGACACCAAGACCAACCGCGTCATCACCCTCGACGGCTACGTCTACGCGCCGGATCTGAACAAACCCCGCAAGCGCAACTACATCCGCGGCATCGAGCACCTGCTCTACACGATCCAGTTCCCCGACGCCGCCACGCAGAAATAAAACGCTGTGACGAAGGCCGGAAGACCCTTGCCGGAAACCCCGGATGAACCGCTCCGACGCCCCAGACCGGAGCTGCGAAACACGGCGCAAACCGACGAACAACGAAGAGATCCGGCAAACGGTCCGGCCGGATATGCAACGTACGTCAGACGGAACGTACGTAGGATGGAAAGTACATGCCGCAGATCCTGACATACCTCTTCATCGCGCTCTATTCGGTCACGATCCTCAGCATCATTCTGGTCATCATCACCGACAACCGGAACCCGCTGAAGACCCTGCCGTGGGTCATCGTGCTCCTCTTCGCACCCGTAGTCGGTCTGGTCTTCTACTTCTTCTTCGGGCAGAACCTCTCCAAACAGCGCATCATCTCCCGCCGGACCCGCAAACGCATCTCCATGCGGCTGGTCGAGGCCCAGGATCCCTCGCGGCCCGAGATTCCCGAACACTGGCAGCCTCTCGCCCGCCTGCTCAAGAGCACCATTCACGCCGTGCCGCTCTACGGCAGCCGCATCACCCCCTACACCGACGGTGCCTCCAAAATGGAGGCCCTGCTCGATGAAATAGCCCGCGCACGCCACCATATCCACCTCCAGTACTACATCCTCTGCAACGATCGGACCGGAAGCCGGCTGTGCGACGCCCTGCGCGCCAAGGCCCGCGAAGGGGTTCAGGTCCGCATCCTCTACGACGACGTCGGCAGCAGCAGCGTCAAGAAATCCTTCTTCGCGTCGCTCCGCCGCGACGGAATCGAGGTCCGCGCCTTCCTCCACGTCCGCTTCCCGCGCTTCACCAGCAAGATCAACTACCGCAACCACCGCAAAATCGCCGTCATCGACGGCCGCGTGGGATTCATCGGCGGCATGAACATCGCCGACCGATACGTCTACGGCACCGACTGGGGCATCTGGCGCGACACCCACTTCCGCATCGAGGGAAACGGCGTGGCCGGACTCCAGGCCTCGTTCCTGAGCGACTGGTCGGCCACCACCAAACAGCGCATCACCGGAGCCGAGTACTACCCGCCGACCCGGCACTTCACCCGCGACGTGCTGCAGATCGTCCCCAGCGGCCCCTTCGGCAAGTGGCGCACGCTGCTCCAGGCCGACAGTTACGCCGTCGCCCGGGCCTGCCACCGCATCTGGATCCAGACCCCCTACTACCTCCCCTCCGAGGTGCTGAACTCCGCCCTGCAGACCGCCGCACTGGCCGGAATCGACGTACGGCTGATGCTCCCGGCACGCTCCGATTCGCGCGTGGTCGACCTCGCCTCGCACTCCTATCTGGACGACATGATGAAGGCCGGGGTGAAGATTCTCTTCTACACCCCGGGATTTCTCCATTCCAAACTCCTGATTGTCGACGACGATCTGACGGTGATCGGCTCTGCGAACATGGATTTCCGCAGTTTCGAGCACAACTTCGAGGTCAACGCCTTCCTTTACGACGCCGAATTCACGGCCCGCATGGCCGCCATCTTCGACCACGACGCCTCGAACTCCCATCCGCTGACTCCGGCCGAATGGTTCAACCGCCCGCGGCCGCAGCGGTGGGCCGAATCGCTCATGCGCCTCTTCTCGCCGCTGCTCTGAGGCCGCGGCTACGGAACGTTGCTTCCGGGCTCTGACGCCCCCGGAACGACAGAAGCCGCCCTCGGGGAGCGGCTCGACAAATCGGGATCACGCGACAGGGCCCTACCGGCCGGGGGGGGGTCAGAGTTCCACAATGCCGTTGCGGATGGCGTAGACCACCAGCGAGGCCGTATTCTTGCAGCCGGTCTTTTCGAGGATATTGGCCCGGTGCTTGTCCACCGTACGCTTCGAGATGAAGAGGGCATCGGCGATCTCCTGGTTCGAAAGCCCCTGGCATACGGCCACCAGAATCTCCCGCTCACGTGCCGAAAGCTGTTCATCCGGCGCGTCGTCGCGGGTGCGCATCCGCCCCGTCAGCGACGAAAGCAGCTGCGGCGAGAAGTAGCTCCCGCCGGCCATCACCGCATCCATTGCCTCCAGCACGTCGCCGATGTCGGAATCCTTCAGCAGGAAGCCCTTCGCCCCGGCCTCCACCATGCGCGAATAGTAGCTCTCCTCGCCGAACATCGACAGCGTAATGATACGCAGTTCGGGATGGCGCGCCAAGGCCCGTTCGGTGGTCTGCGCCCCGTCCAGCCCCGGCATCGCAAAGTCCATGAAGACGATATCCGCCTCCACACGGTCGATCATCGCCAGAAACTCCTCGCCGCTGGCGGCTTCGCCCACGACGTGGCACCCGGCGCAATGCTCCAACAGCCCCCGCAGTCCGTTGCGGAAGAGCGAATGGTCGTCTACGAGGATGATGCGGCGGTCCATGTCAGCGGCGGCGTTTGCGTTTGCGCGGTGCGGGAGCCGGCTCCTGCTGCGTATTCACCCGGATGGCGGCCCGCATCCCCTTGCCCTTCGACGAGGTGATGTCGAACGTCCCGCCCAGCGAGTTGATCCGCGAGGCAATGTTCGAAAGCCCCATGCCGCAGTCCATCATCGCCTGCGGATTGAATCCCCGGCCATTGTCCGAATAGTCGAGCGCCAGCTCCGGTCCGTTCTGCGACAACGACAGGTTCACCTCCGTGCAGGCGGCATGTTTGAGCGAGTTGTTGATCAGCTCGCAGATCACCCGGTAGAGGATCACCTCGATGTCCGTATCATAACGCTCGCTGCGCAGGTTGGTCGTGAAGCGGATCTTCACGTTGTGCATCGCCGCGCTCTTGTCGATAAAGTTCTGCACGCCGCGCGCCAGTCCGAAATCGTTCAGCACGTGGGGCGAGAGGTTGTTCGAGATCTCGCGCAGCGAACGGATCGCCTCGTCGATCACATAGGTCGTATTGGCGATGATCTCGCGCTGTTCGGGGCTCTGCTCCCCGCGCGAAAGGGCCGACAGCGACATCTTGGCCGACGACAACAGCGGCCCCAGTCCGTCGTGCAGCTCCTTCGAGAAGCGCGAACGAGCCTTCTCCTCGGTGCGCAATACGGCCGTGAGGATCCGTTTGTTGAGCAGCGACCGCTGGCGGTTCAGCCGCGCAATGTACTTGAAGAGTTTGTGGGCATACATCACCCCGATCGAAAGGCAGACCGAGATCACGATGCCCAGATAGGCGAACCACCACCGCGAGATCACCTCCACGCCCGACTCCACGAGCAGCTGGATCAGCCGTTCGACGGACAACAGCGAGAAGCCCACGATGAAGAGGATCCACACCGAATTGTACTTCGTGGTGTGGACCAGACGCAGTGCATAACCCGTGGCCACGCACTGGATGACGATCGAAATGACCAACAGAATCCGGATGAGCATAGGCGGTACTCTTTTTCTACTCCCTACAAAGATACGAAACGGCAGCCAATCGGCCGCACGATTCGGCCGTTATTTTCGGGATTCGGGCTCTCCGTCGCACGCCGCGGGGAAAAAGCGCCGCAGATGCTTCAGCTGGCGGTAATCCGTCAGATCGGTATGTACGGGAACCACCGAGACGTATTTGTTGCGCAGGGCCCACTCGTCCGTATCCTCCGCCTCGGGCTCGCCGTCGACGAAGGCCCCCGTCAGCCAGAAATACTCCCGCCCGCGCGGATCCTCGTGGCGGTAGAACTCCTCGCGCCAGAAGCCCCGGTTCTGACGGCACAGCCGGATGCCGCGCAGCTCCTCGGGACGCCCGACGGGAACGTTCACGTTCAGACACAGCGGCAGCAGGATCTCCCCGGCGAGCAGGTCGCCGATGATCCGCCGCCCGTAGAGCACCGCCCCGTCGAAGTCGGCATCGGCGCCGTGGTCGTCGAGCGACAGCCCCACCGAGGGACATCCGTAGAAACTCCCCTCGATGGCTGCACCCATCGTCCCCGAATAGAGAATATTGACCGCCGAATTCGAGCCGTGGTTGATGCCCGAGATCACCAGGTCGATCCGCTGCTCGCGCAACAGGTAATCGAAGGCCATCTTCACGCAGTCGACCGGCGTCCCCGAAAAGGAGTAGACCTCAAGCCCCTCATCCTCGCGGATCTTGCGCAGGTAGAGCGGATTGTACATCGTGATGGCCTGGCTCATGCCGCTCTGCGGCGTCTCGGGGGCCACGGCCACCACCCGGCCGAAATTCCGCGCCACCTCGATAGCTGCGGCAAAGCCTTTCGATGCGTAGCCGTCATCGTTGGTGACCAGTATCAATCGTTCGTTTTCCATCTTCTTCGTTTTTTCGGTCTTGCCGTCCGAAGCGTTGTCCCGCGCAGTCGGGCTGCGATTCGGGGATCGCAGCCTCCCGTCGGCAGGCCACGTCCGGGGCATCCTCGTCGGGACCTTAGCCGGCCCCCTCACCGGGGAGGGACAATGCCGGCATGGCATCTGCGGCGGACTCTTCGTCGGGTCCTGCCGGAGTTGGAACGGCTCGGGAGGAGCTCTCCGGGGCGGACAGCGGAGACAAAGATACGAATAAATCGCTCTTTTTTCGCGCTTTCCTATGTCGTTTCGTTTTTTCTCCTTATCTTTGCGCTCCCGACAGGGCGTATATCGACCTCTTTCATTGGGCGGTAGAGCAACGCGGAGGGGGGGGTGAGCAACGGGAGGCTCGCAGCCGGTGGAGGACCGGGAAACGGACAATCCAACGGAGTGGACAAGCCTTCGCCGAGCACCTCTCACACCGCAGGATTATCGGAAAAAGTCCGGTATGGTAGCCAGACCACAGCGGGAATGTCGAGTGCGAAACTTTAAAAAATTTGTTGCAACAATGAACAAGGACGCAATCATCAAGCTCGTCAACGAGCAGATGTGGCCCAAGACGGATGCTGACGTACCGTCGTTCAAGGCCGGTGACACGATCACCGTATCTTACCGAATCATCGAGGGTAACAAGGAGCGCCTGCAGAGCTTCCGCGGTGTCGTGATCCAGATCAAGGGTTCGGGCAAAACCAAGATGTTCACCATCCGCAAGGTCTCGAACGGCGTAGGCGTAGAGCGTATCTTCCCCCTCTACTCCCCTCACATCGACAAGATCGAAGTCAACAAGATCGGTGTCGTACGTCGCGCCCGCATCTACTATCTCCGCGATCTGACCGGAAAGAAGGCCCGCATCAAGGAGAAGCGCATGACCCGCACGGAGAAATAGGCTTCGGCGGAAATCGCACGAAAAAATGTCTCACGGTTGTCCGTGAGACATTTTTTTTGCACCTCGAAACGGCATGGAGCACCCGTCAACGCACGCCCGTCAACGCACGCCCGTCTGTCCGCCGGGCCTTCCTCCTCTCAGCCGCTCCCTCCTCAGCCCCCTCCCTCAAAAAAACGGGGCACTCCCCATCGAGAGCGCCCCATTTTTCCGAATCCAGACTCCGCGGAACTACTCCACCGGAATATCCTTGTTCACGTTCTTCGAACCGATCAGTGCGTAGTAGAGCAGGAAGGCCAGGCTGACGATGATCACCCAGTAGCTCGACAGATAACCGGCGATGTCGGCCACGTAGCCCTGGATCAGCGGAAGGATACCGCCGCCGCAAACCATCATCATGAAGATACCCGAACCCATCGAGGTGTATTTGCCGAGGCCCTCGACCGCCAGGTTGAAGATGCCGCCCCACATCACCGACGTGCACAGTCCGCACAGCGTGAGGAACATCACGCCGATCGGCACCTCGATCATTGCGAAGCCCGTACCCGTGAAGACCGGCATGCGGCCCGCAACCGTCGTCGGGGCGAAGATGCCCAGCAGCACGAAGACGATGGCCAGCAGGCTCACGAATGTCAGCTGCACGCGGCTCGAGACCTTGCCGCCGATCATGCCGCCCAACAGCCGGCCGACCATCATCAGGAACCAGTAGGTGCCCACCAGCGATCCGGCCGCGGCGGCTGCCATGCCCATACCGCTCGTTGCGGCATCGGGAGCTGCCGTCAGGAAGAGGTTCATGAAGTTCGGAATACCCACCTCAATGCCGACATAGATGAAGATGGCTACCGTACCCAGCACGAAGTGACGGAACGACAAGGCGCTGTGCGTGTCCTTCTTCTCGGCCTTGGCCTCCTGAATGGCATACGGCTCGGGGATCTTCACGGCCAGCAGCACCACGAAGACCACGGCAAAGATACCCATGGCGATGAACAGGGCGGGAGCCGCATCGCTGATCGTCGCATTGGCGGCATTGCCCATCAGGTAACCCACCAGAATCGGCACGATCGTCGCCGAGATCGAGTTCAGCGAACCGCCGAACTGGATCAGCTGGTTGCCCTTCTTGCCGCCGCCGCCCAACGTGTTGAGCATCGGGTTGACCACCGTGTTGAGCATGCACATCGAGAAGCCCGAGATGAAGGCGCCGGCCAGATAGATGCCGAAGCTGCCCGCCTCACCCGAGAGAAACTGGATGCCCACGCCGATAAAGCCCACGGCAATGGCCACCAGTGCCGTCTTCTTGTAACCGATGCGCTTGAGCATCAGACCCGCCGGCAGCCCCATGAAGGCATAGGCAATGAAGTTGGCGGCGTTGCCCAGCTGCGACATCCAGTTCGCCACCGAGAACTGGTTCTTCACGATTACGCCCAGCGGGTTCGTGAGGCCCGTCACGAACGAAATCATCGCAAACAGCGCGAACATCATGATGATGGGCAACGTGTAGTTTTTCTTTTGCGTTTGTTCCATATGGTTTTAGAAATGTTAGGTTAATTGAGTCCGAGTCATCGGTCCCGCTCCGCCACATAGGCGCAGAGGTTCACAAGCGCCGAACGATACTCCGAATCTTCGTAGTCCGAAAGCATCTCGACGGCCCGCGTGATATAGCCCTGCATCACCTCGCCGGCCTGACGGAGGCCCCCCTCCTGCTCCACCGTCGAGCGGAGGTACTCCACCGCGGCATCATCCTCGTGGCAATGGGCAAGCCGTTCGAGGAGCTCCGCACGCCGTTGCTCCGCGGCGTCCTCGAGTATGACCAGCAGCGGAAGCGTGATCTTGCCTTCACGCAGGTCGTTGCAGGCCGGTTTGCCGGTCTGGGCCGTCGGCGTATAGTCCAGGATGTCGTCCTGGATCTGGAAAGCCATGCCCAGCGCCTCGCCGAAACGGCGCATCGTCGTCACCTTGTCGCGGGTCGCCCCCACGGCCAGGGCGCCGGCCGAGGAGCTGATCCCCAGCAGACAGGCCGTCTTCTTGTAGATGATTTCGAGATAGGACTTGCGTGTCATCGTCCGGTTGGCAGCACATTCGTCCTGCAATACCTCTCCCTCACATAATGCAGCCATGGATCCGCAGATGTGCGTCACCAGGTCGAACTGCCCGCTCTGAAGCCCGATATTCATATTCCGTGCCAGGATGTAGTCGCCCAGAATAACGGCCTTGTGCGACTGCCAGCGGGCATTCACCGAGGCCCGGCCCCGGCGCGTGTCGGATTCGTCGATCACGTCGTCGTGGATCAGCGACGCCACGTGGATCATCTCCACCAGCATGGCCGCCAGGCAGGCCCGACGCCCCGTCGAGGCCCCCTTGACCGAGGCATTCATCGCCGCAGAGAGCATCACCAGCGTCGGCCGGATCCCCTTTCCCCGCGCGGAAAGCGCATAGCGCAACATATCGGAGAGCAATTCGCCCTCGGCCGTGAACTGCCGTTCAACAAACTCTTCGAACGCGGCCAGTTCCGCCGTGACGGGCTTGCGGATGTTTTCAAGCGTAATCATACTCGCAAAGATAGTCATTTTTCCCAATCCTGACTCGGACTCTCGCGCTTTTTTCGTACCTTTGGCCGTTGATTAAGAGTCGATGAAATGAATTTCAACCGCAAGAACATCGTCGGGATGATCCCCGCGATCGCTGCCATCCTGATCTTTTTCGTGGCCGCGGCTCTCTACTGCGCCCCGCAGTTCCGCGGCGAGGTCCTCCCGCAGCACGACGTCATCCAATACGAAGGCATGGCCCGGGATATCTCCCGGATGAGGGCCCAGACCGGCGAGGACCCCCAGTGGACCGGAGGTATGTTCGGCGGAATGCCCGCCTATCTGATCAACGTCGCCTACCCCGCTCAGCTGGTCAAAAACCACGTCGGAAAGGTCGTCCGTTGGATCGACACCCCGGCGGCCTTCCTCTTCTTCGCCATGCTCTCGATGTGGCTCATGCTCCTGATCTGCGGCGTGAACCCCTGGGTCGGGGTCGTCCCGGCACTGGCCTACGGCTTCTCGACCTACTTCCTGCTGATCATCGGCGCCGGCCACATCACCAAGATGTGGGCGCTGGTCTACGCCCCGCTGATGATGGGCGGGGCGTGGGCAACCCTGCGCCGCAACGTCTGGGCCGGAATGGTCCTGACGGCGCTGGCCACCTCGCTCGAAATCGGCGCCAACCACCCGCAGATCACCTATTATTTCCTGGTGGCCATGGCCGCCCTCTGGATCAGCGAAGGCATCGTCGCGCTGCGGGAGAAGCACCTCAAACAATTCGCCGTACGCACGGCAGCCCTCGCCGCGGCCGGACTGCTGGCCCTGGGATCGAACTTCGCCCCGCTCTGGTACACCGCCCAGCACTCGAAGGAGACCATCCGCGGCGGCTCGGAGCTGGCCGCCGCAGACAACGGCGGCGCCACCTCGGAAAGCGACTCCCACGGTCTGGACCTCGACTACGCCACGGCCTGGAGCTACGGCAAGACCGAGAGCTTCAATCTGCTGATCCCCGACTTCATGGGCCGCGAATCGGCCGCGCCGCTCCCCGCCGACGGACAGACCGCCGCCGAACTGACCGACATCGGCCGGCAGCTGGGCGCCCCCTCGCTCGGAAGCTGGGCCGCCCAACTTCCCGCCTACTGGGGCGAACAGCCCTACACCGCCGGCCCGACCTATCTCGGGGCTGCGGCCATCTTCCTGGCCCTGCTCGGTGCCATCTGGACCAGCGGCCGAAACCGTTGGTGGATCCTGGCCGTCTCGCTGCTGATGCTGCTGCTGGCCTGGGGCCGCAACTGGATGGGATTCACCGAACTGGCCTTCCGATACCTGCCCGGATACAACAAGTTCCGCACCGTCTCGATGACGCTCGTCGTCATCCAGTGGGCCGTGCCGCTGCTCGGTGCCTTCGCCCTGATGCGCATCTGGCGCGAGGAGATCCCCCGCGAGCGCTTCTGGAAGGGATTGGCCTGGGCCGCCGGCGTCACCGGAGGTCTCTGTCTGCTCTTCGCCGTGGCCGGAGGCTCGCTCTTCGACTTCGGGCGCGCGGCCAGCGCCGAACAGATGGGCGAAACCTTCCGCCAGCTCTTCCAGGCCAACGGCCTCCAGAGCTACGTCGACCGCGGCATGGATGTCGAATGGGGCGACGCCGTGGCCCGCGGAATCGCAGCCGACCGGCAGGCCATGATGCAGGCCGACGCCTGGCGTTCGCTCCTCATGGTGCTCCTGGCCGCAGGCTGCATCGCCCTCTGGGGGCTGAAGAAGATGGGCCGCAGCGTGCTGATCGCCGCACTGGCCTGTGTAATGCTGATCGACCTGGTGCCGGTCGACCGCCGCTTCCTCTCCTCGGAGGATTTCGTCTCGCCCCGCAGCACGCAGGTCTCCCCCTCGGCCGCCGACCGGGCCATCATGCAGGACAAGGATCCCGGATACCGCGTGCTGAACCTCACGGTCAGCCCCTTCAACGACGCCACGACCTCCTATTTCCACCGCTCGGTAGGCGGTTATCACGGCGCCAAACTGGCCCGCTATCAGGATCTGATCGACCGCTATCTGAACGATCTGAACCCCGCGGTGCTCGACATGCTGAACACCCGCTACGTGATCGTCCCCGGCGAGGACGGCCAGCCGCAGGCCCAGCGCCGCACGACAGCCTGCGGTGCGGCGTGGTTCGTCGATTCGCTGGCCGGCGCCGCTTCGGCCCGGGAGGAGATCGACCTGTTAGGGCAGGTCAACCTCCGCACGACGGCCGTCGTAAACACCGCACAGGCCGAAGCGGTCGCCGCTCGGCAGATGCCCCTCGGGCAGGACTCCACGGCCCGCATCAAGCTGGTGGAGTACCGCCCCAACTACCTCCGTTACGAATATTCCACGCCCGAGGAGGCCGTCGCGGTCTTCTCCGAAATCTACTACGACAAGGGGTGGAAAGCCTATGTCGACGGTATCGAAAGCCCCGCCTTCCGCGCCGACTACGTGCTGCGCGCCATGCGCCTGCCGGCCGGGCAACACACCGTCGAGTGGCGTTTCCGCGCCCCGGCCTGGAACACCGTCGAGGCCGTCACGGGCATCTGCTCGGCGCTGATCCTGCTCGGAACCCTGGCCGCCATCATCGTATTTGCCCTTCGCAAGAAAAAATCCGCACACCATGAAGGATGACAAAAGACTCAAACGCAAGGTTCGGAACTCCTACATCATCTCGACCCTCAGCATCACGCTCGTCCTCTTTCTGCTGGGATCGGTCGGCTATCTGATGGCCGCCGCCCTGCAGGTCGCAAGGACCCTTCAGGAGAGCGTCGCCGTGACGGTCGAACTCTCGAACGACCTCTCCGAGGAGCAGCGCGCCGAGATCGAAAAGCGGCTCGCGGCCGAGGATCTCATCGCCACGATCACCTTCTCGTCGAAGGAGGCGAAGGCCGAAGATACGGAGTTCCGCCGCATGTTCGGCGCCGAATTCGAGGAGGTGCTCGAGGAGAATCCGCTGCTCGACTCGTTCGAACTGACGCTCACCGCCGCATCGGCCGACCAGGCCCTGCTCGACGACCTGATCGGTGCCCTCGAACGCATCCCCGGCGTCGAGCGGGTCTCCTATCCCGCCCGGGTCGCCGAACGCCTCCACGCCACGGTGAGCAAGATCCGCCTCATCCTGATCCTCTTCGGCGGAGCGCTGCTCGTCGTCTCGCTCGTGCTGCTGAACAACACCATCCGGCTGGCCATCTTCTCGAAACGCTATCTGATCAACACGATGAAGCTGGTCGGCGCCACCAAGTGGTTCATCATGAAGCCCTTCCTCGGAAACAGCATCACGCAGGGGATCATCGCCGGCGTGGCCGCCTCGCTGCTCTTCGGCCTCGCGGTCTACGGCCTCAACGAGGCGGTGCCCGAACTGCTCACGCTGGCCGAAATGCGCCGGCTGGGTATCATCCTCGGCGCCATGATCCTCGGCGGCGTGCTCATCTCGGGACTCTTCACCTGGGTGGCTCTCAACAAATTCGTCAACATGAAGTCAAACAAGATATACCTTTATTAAATGAAAAAGAATCCCGCCAAAACGCCCGAGCAGCAGCCGGAAAACCCCCGCATGCCCCTCTCGCGTAAAAACTACATCCTGCTGGTCATCGGCCTTGCCACCATCCTCGTCGGATTCCTCCTGATGGCCGGCGGTGGCAGCGACTCCCCCGACGAGTTCAACTACGCCATGTTCTCCTGGCGGAGAATCACCCTCGCACCGATCCTCGTGATCGGCGGTTTCGCCTTCGAGATCTACGCCATCCTGAAACGCTTCAATTAACCCGTTCGCCTTCACACGATGGATACACTGCAAGCCATTCTGCTCGGCATCGTACAGGGAATCACCGAATTCCTCCCCGTCTCGAGCAGCGGTCACCTCCAGATCGCCAAGGAGCTGCTCGGCGTCCAGCTCGAAGAGAACCTCACCTTCGACGTCACACTCCATGCCGCAACCGTTCTGAGCACAATCGTCGTCCTGTGGAGCCAGGTCCGCCGACTCCTCACGGGGCTCTTCTCCCGCAGGTTCAACGACGAACAGGCCTACGTCCTCAAGATCCTCCTCTCGATGATCCCCATCGGCATCGTCGGGTTTCTGCTCAAGGACCGGCTCGACGCCCTGCTCAACGCCCCCTATATTCTGGTTGTCGTCGGCGCCATGCTCCTGCTGACAGCCGTCCTGCTCGCCTTCGCCTACTGGGCCAAACCCCGCCAGAAGGAGTCGATCTCCTACCGCGACGCCCTGATCATCGGTCTGGCGCAGGCCTGCGCCGCCATGCCCGGACTCTCGCGATCGGGGTCGACCATCGCCACCGGGCTGCTCCTGGGCAACAAAAAAGCGGCTGTCGCCCAGTTCTCGTTCCTCATGGTGCTGCTGCCGATCCTCGGCGAGACGTTCCTCGAGGCGGTCAAGGGCGAACTCACCGCCGGCGTCGGGACCGTGCCCCTCATGGCCGGATTCCTCGCCTCGTTCATCACCGGATGTCTGGCCTGCCGCTTCATGCTCGAGATCGTACAGCGCGGACGGCTCATCTGGTTCGCCGTATACTGCGCCGCTGCCGGACTGGTATCCATCATAAGCTATCTCTGCTGATGAAACAGACCCCCGATCTGCACGGCATCAACTTCGAGGAGGGCTACATCGCCGTACTGGACAAACCGCTGCGCTGGACCTCGACCGACGTGGTCCGCAAGATCAAGTTCTCGCTCCGCAAACTCGGCTACCGCCGCATCAAGGTCGGCCACGCCGGAACGCTCGACCCCCTGGCCACGGGCGTCCTGCTGGTCTGCATCGGCCGCGCCACCAAGATGGTCGACGCCCTGCAGGCCGAGGAGAAGGAGTACATCGCCGACGTCATGCTCGGCGCCACGACCCCC
The DNA here is from genome assembly GCF_002161005.1 of Alistipes sp. An116. NCBI lineage: Bacteria > Pseudomonadati > Bacteroidota > Bacteroidia > Bacteroidales > Rikenellaceae > Alistipes > Alistipes sp. An116. Next base: position 191,432 of record NZ_NFLR01000004.1, on the reverse strand, counting down.
AGCTTCGACCTCGAACACGAAATCGACCACACCTATCCCTGGGAGCACATCACCCGCCAGGCCGTGGAGAAGGCACTGGCCGACTTGACGGGCCAACGCCTCCAGACCCCGCCCGTCTACTCGGCCAAGAAGATCGACGGAACGCGCGCCTACGAACTGGCCCGCGCCGGCGAGGAGGTGGCCGTGCGGCAGGCGCTGATCACCATCTACGAAATGGAGCTGCTCGAGTGCGAGCTGCCGAAGATCCGCGTCCGCGTCCGCTGCAGCAAGGGTACCTACATCCGCTCGCTGGCCCGCGAGATCGGTGAGGCACTGCAGAGCGGCGCCCACCTGACGGCCCTGCGCCGCACCCGAAGCGGCGGTTTTACCGCCGAAAACGCCTGGTCGCTGGACGAATTCCTTGAAAATCTGCAAAATCTTGAAACAAAATGACGTCTTTTACGTATAGAGAATAATCTGTCTTATTTTTCTGAACGTAAAAAAGCGTTTTTTGCTATGAAGTTATCGCAATACGGCTACGAGTTCTCCCCCGAGATGCTGGCCAAATATCCGGCCGAGAATCGCGACGAAGCCCGTCTGATGGTCATCAACCGCGCCAAGGGAACCATCGAGCACCGCATCTTCAAGGACATCATCGAATATTTCGAGGAGAAGGACCTCTTCGTCTTCAACGACACGAAGGTCTTCCCCGCCCGCCTCTACGGAAACAAGGAGAAGACCGGCGCCGAAATCGAAATCTTCCTGCTGCGCGAACTCAACCGCGACCTGCGCCTGTGGGACGTGCTGGTCGACCCCGCCCGCAAGATCCGCATCGGAAACAAACTCTACTTCGGCGACGACGACCTGCTCGTGGCCGAGGTCATCGACAACACCACCTCACGCGGCCGTACGCTGCGCTTCCTCTTCGACGGTTCGTACGAGGAGTTCAAGAAAACGCTCTTCTCGCTGGGCGAAACGCCGCTGCCCAAGTGGGTCCGCGAAAAGGTCGAACCCGAAGACGCCGAACGCTATCAGACCATCTTCGCCCGCCACGAAGGCGCCGTGGCCGCCCCGACGGCCGGCATGCACTTCTCCAAGCACCTGATGAAACGCATGGAGATCAAGGGCATCGACAGCGCATTCATCACCCTGCACGTCGGGCTGGGAAACTTCCGCACGGTCGACGTCGAGGACCTCTCCAAACACAAGATGGACTCCGAACAGTTCTTCGTCACCGAAGAGGCCGCCCAGGCCGTCAACTCGGCCAAACGCGCCGGACACAAGGTCGTCGCCATCGGCACGACCGTCATGCGCACGCTCGAAACCGCCGTCTCGACCAACGGCATGATCACCCCCATGGAGGGCTGGACCAACAAGTTCATCTTCGCCCCCTACGACTTCACCGTCGCCAACGCCATGGTCAGCAACTTCCACCTCCCCTACTCCACCCAACTGATGATGGTGGCCGCCTTCGGAGGGTACGAAACCGTCATGAACGCCTACAAGATCGCCCGCGAAGAGGGGTACCGCTTCGGCACTTACGGCGACGCCATGCTCATTCTTTAAAAAATTTTTCGTATCTTTGCAGGTATAAACCCCCGGAACCATGGCAAACAAGATTCTGTACGTATGTCAGGAAATCACCCCCTATCTCCCCGAAACGGAGGGGTCCCGGCTTTGCCGTGAACTGATACAGGCCATGCAGGAGCGAGGAAACGAAATCCGCACCTTCATGCCCCGTTACGGCTGTATCAACGAACGCAGGCATCAGCTGCACGAGGTCATCCGCCTCTCCGGCATGAACCTCATCATCGACGACAACGACCACCAGCTCATCATCAAGGTCGCCTCGATCCCCGCCGCCCGCGTACAGATCTACTTCATCGACAACGACGACTACTTTTCCAGAAAAGCCGTCCTGACGGATCCCGACGGCAACTTCTTCCCCGACAACGACGAACGTGCCATCTTCTTCGCCCGCGGCGTGCTGGAGACCGTCAAGAAGCTGCGCTGGACCCCGACCGTGGTCCACTGCCACGGCTGGTTCGCCGGCGTGGTCCCCGTCTATCTGAAGAAGGTCTTTGCCGACGACCCCCTCTTCCGAAACGTCAAGGTCGTCGTCTCCCTCTACGGAGACTCGTTCCCCGGGAATCTCGACCCGCAAATCAAGGAGAAGATCGCCGGTGAAGGGGTCAAAGACAAAAATCTCGACCTTCTCGACCTCCCTTCATACGAAAATCTCTGCCGCTTCGTTATGCATTATGCCGACGGGGTGGTCGCCGCATCGCAGGATCTCGACCCCAAGGTGTTGGAGTGGGCCCGCAACTCGGGAAAACCCCTGCTCGAATACCAAAGCCCCGACGCAGAGGACTTTTTCGATAATTACAACCGATTCTATGAAGCGATTCCATAACGCCCGCCGCTGTGCGCTCCGCTACTCCCTGATCGGACTGGCCGGAGCCCTCCTGCTCGGCAGTTGCACCCAGGTCGACGATACGCTCGGCGGCAACCTTATCCCCGACAACCAGCAGATGCGCGCCGGATTCGTGACCATCGACGGAACAACCAAAACCATCGACGGGCTGAATCCCAGACGGTATGTCGAAACCCGGCTCTTCAAAACCGACTCGATCGTCGGTTCGAACCTCTCGTACGGCTATTTCGGCACCCAGATGAACGATTCGATCGGAACGCGGACCGCCGGATTCCTCTCCCAGATGGTCAGTTACTATGCCGTGCCGGAAGGCTACTTCGGCTATATGCCGATCTTCGACTCGGCCCAGATCCTGTTGAGCATCAAGAGCCTCGGACGCGACTCCCTGACCGAACAGCACTTTGCCGTCTACGAGATCCGCAACAACGACTACATTACCCAGCGCGAGCGGAGCGATACGGTCTTCTATCTGGGCTTCACCCCCGACAAGCAGACCGTCAACACCGACGAGGAGCCGCTCTTCCGCTTCACGCTCGGCGGCGAGGACAAGTCCCCCTCCACCACCTCGGCCGTCACCATGACCGCAACCCGACAGGGCGAAGCCTACATCAGACGACTCATGCTGCAGGAGGGCACCTACAAGGATAAATACTCGATCTACACGACCGACAGCCTCAAGTACTTCATCGAAGAGTTCCCCGGACTCTATATTGCCCCGGATCCCGCCTACCGGCTCGACAAGACGGGCAAGAGCAACGTCGGAACGATCTTTGCCACGCAGCTCGATGCCTCGGGACTCTCGATCTACGGACGTAACCGCGTCAAGGGGGATCCTGCCCTCATCCAGGATACGATCGGCATGGTCTTCTACTTTTATGACTCATACGCTTCGAACGGAAACGTCTCGGTCAACTCAATCCAGCATGACTATGCGCAGATCACAGTCCCGGAACTGAAGTTCGACGCCGCGACCAACGCCCAGGAGCCGGAATCCGGCGCCGAGGATACGCGCCAGCCCGTCACGCAGCTGCGCGTCGAGGGAATGGGCGGTGCCATTACCGAGATGACCTTCACCCCCGAATTCTTCGCCAAACTCGAGGAGGTCATCGCCCAGGAGAATGCCAAGGACGGCAAGAACTTCCGCACGCTGGCCTTCAGCCAGGCCCGCATGTCGATCTACTTCTCCGAAAGCAGCTACGACTGGGGCGATCTCGACCCGAATCCGTCGACGGACGGAGGCGCCTCGCCCCTGCTGTCGCTCATCGAGGAGATGAACGCCGCACCGAACCGGCTGGGCCTCTACACCAACTACAAATCGCTGTCGCCCGTCTCGGACTACGCCTACAGCTACGAGCAGAACTACAGCACGACGCTCGCCTACGGCGGATACATCAACCGCAGCCGCGGCTGCTACGTACTCAACATCACGGGCTATCTGCAGCAGCTGTGGAACAGTTACATCAAGGTCAAGGAGGCCGCCGGCGCCGTCTATCCCATGCTGCCGCAGGCCGATGCACAGGGCAGCATCCCGGCCGGAGATCTGGCCGCCTTCCAGACGGGTTACGAAGCCTGGGAGAAGGCCGTCGACTGGGACAAGGTGGCCAACCGCACGGTCTACATCGGGCCGGAAGCCTACAGCTTCTTCACCAACTCGTTCGGCGTGATGCAGGGAGCCTCGACCGCAGACAACGAACTCAACAGTCCGATCCGTTTCGATCTGGCCTACAACCTGATCAAGTAACCGTAGTGACAAACCCTTTGGCGGAACCTAAGTGCAAAACTTAGGTTTTCGCATTTACAAGCCATCAATATACCATTCATGCAGGAGAATCTAGTAATCGTCGAGTCCCCGGCCAAAGCCAAGACCATCGAGAAGTTCCTCGGGAAGGACTTCGTCGTCAAATCGAGCTTCGGACACATCCGCGATCTGGCGAAAAAGGACCTCGGCATCAATATCGAAGAGGGCTTCAAACCCATCTACGAAATCCCAGCCGACAAGAAAAAGGTCGTCGACGAACTCAACAAACTGGCCAAAAAGAAGACCGTCTGGCTCGCCTCCGATGAAGACCGCGAAGGAGAAGCCATCGCATGGCACCTCACCGAAGTGTTGGGGCTCCCCGTCGACCAGACCAAACGCATCGTCTTCCACGAAATTACCAAACGCGCCATCCTCGAGGCCATCGAGAAACCGCGTACGGTCAACATGAATCTGGTCAACGCCCAGCAGGCCCGCCGCATCCTCGACCGCCTGGTGGGTTTCGAACTCTCGCCCGTGCTGTGGAAAAAGGTGCGGCCGTCGCTCTCGGCCGGACGCGTGCAGTCGGTGGCCGTACGGCTGATCGTCGAGCGCGAACGCGAGATCATCGCCTTCCATTCGACCCCCTATTTCCGGGTCGTGGCGCAGTTCCACGCCGCAGAGAATCCCGACAAGACCCTCTTCAGGGCCGAACTCCCGACCCGCTTCGAGACGGCCGAGGAGGCCGAATCGTTCCTGCGGTCGTGCATCGGCGCCACGTTCACCGTCGCCAGGTCGGAGGAGAAACCCGCCCAGCGCTACCCCGCCCCGCCGTTCACCACCTCGACGCTGCAGCAGGAGGCCGGCCGCAAACTGGGCATGTCGGTCTCGCGGACAATGGCCGTCGCACAGCGGCTCTACGAACAGGGATTGATTACCTACATGCGTACCGACTCAGTGAACCTCTCGCAGCAGGCGCTGGCCCAGTGCAAGGAGGAGGTCATCAAGCTCTACGGCGAGAAGTACTCGCGCTGGTATAACTACAAGACCAAGACCAAAGGGGCCCAGGAGGCGCACGAGGCCATCCGTCCGTCGTACATCGACCGCCAGTCGATCGAGGGCACGGCCGAGGAGAAGCGGCTCTACGACCTGATCTGGAAGCGCACGGTCGCCTCGCAGATGGTCTGCGCCGAGCTGGACCGCACGACGATCACCATCGACATGTCGGGATCGCAGCACCAGTTCGTGGCTCAGGGCGAAGTGATCCGTTTCGACGGTTTCCTGCGCCTCTACTCCGAGTCGACGGATGACGACCAGGCGGCCGAAAGCGGCGAAGGACGTCTGCCAAAACTCGCCACGGGCGACCGCCTCGAGGCCGCACAGATCACCGCGACGGAGCGCTTTACGTCGGCTCCGGCCCGCTACAACGAGGCCTCGCTGGTCAAACGCCTCGAGGAACTCGGCATCGGGCGCCCGTCGACCTACGCCCCGACCATCACGACGATCATCAACCGCGGCTACGTCGTCAAGCAGAACCGCGACGGACAGAAACGCAGCTACACGCAGCTGACGCTCAAGGAGGGCAAGATCGCCGGCGAAACCCTCACGGAGAACTACGGCAAGGAGAAGAACCGCCTCTCGCCCACGGATATCGGCATGGTGGTCAACGACTACCTCGAGGAGCAGTTCGGACCGATCATCGACTACAACTTCACGGCCAACGTCGAGAAGGAGTTCGACCGCATCGCCGAAGGAGACATCACCTGGGAGAAGATGATCGGCGACTTCTACGGACCGTTCCACAAGATGGTCGACGCGGCCATCACCTCGCAGAACACCAAACCCCGCGAGGTCCGCATCCTGGGCACCGATCCCAAAACGGGCCACACGGTCAAGGCCCGCATCGGCCGCTACGGCCCGATGGTCGAGATCGAAGGGGCCGAGGGCGAGAAGAGCCGCTTCGCTTCGCTCAAGAAGGGGCAGCTCATCGAGTCGATCACCCTGGACGAGGCGCTGGAGCTCTTCGCCCTGCCGCGCGAGGTCGGCGAACTCGACGGCGAAAAACTGACGATCGGAATCGGCAAATACGGACCCTACGTCCGCTACGGCAGCTCGTTCGCCTCGCTGCCCAAGGGCGACGACCCCTACACGCTGACCCACGAACGGGCCGTGGAGATCGTCCGCGAACATCAGGCTGCCGCAGCTGCCGCCCACACGCCGCTGCGCAGTTTCGAGGAGGATCCCGACATGCTCGTCAAGAACGGCCGCTACGGCGCCTACATCGCCTACAAGGGCAAGAACTACCGCATCCCCAAAGGGACGAAACCCGAGGAGCTGACCCTCGAGGAGTGCCTGAAGATCGTTGCGGCCTCGAAAAAATAGATCACACCAAAAACCTCAAGGATACGATGAAAAACCTGCTTACGACGGCTCTCGCACTCTGCCTCGCACTCGGAGCCGCAGCCCAGACACCCGATTCGACCCAAGGGTACCGCTTCACCGAAGGCAAGATCCTCCGCACGACGCCGGTCAAGGACCAGAGCCGCAGCGGCACCTGCTGGTGCTACTCGACGATGACGATGCTCGAGAGCGAGATCCTCCGCGCCGGAGGTCCCGAGATGCACCTCTCGGAGATGTGGATCGTCCGCCACTCATTCATGGACAAGGGCGAGAAATACGTCCGCCTGCACGGGAAGCTCAACTTCGCCGAAGGCGGCGCCTCGCACGATGTGACCGAGGGAATCAAACGCCACGGAATCGTCCCCTTCGAGGTCTATCCCGGATTGAACTACGGTACGGAGAAGCCCGACTTCCATGAGATTTCGGCCGTACTGAAGGCTTATCTCGATGCCGTCATCGAGGCTTCGGGCGAGAAGAAGCCCCTCTCCACGGCCTGGAAACGCGGTTTCAACGCCATTCTCGACGAATACTTCGGTCCCCTGCCCGAGCGTTTCACCTACCAGGGCAAGGAGTATACCCCGCAGACGTTTGCCGAATCGCTTCCGATCCGCATGGACGACTATGTCGATCTCTCCTCCTTCACGCACCACCCCTTCTACGAGCCCTTCATGATCGAGGTGCCCGACAACTGGATGTGGGCTTCGGTCTGGAACCTGCCGCTCGACGAGATGATGCAGACCATCGACCATGCCCTCGAAAACGGCTATACGGTAGCCTGGGGCACGGACGTCAGCGAAAAGGGATTCAGCCGTACGAAGGGCATCGGCATCATCCCCGAGGCCAGTCTCGAAGGGATGAGCGGCACGGAGGCCGAGAAATGGGGCAAACTCACAGACCGTGAGAAGGAGGCTGCCCTCTATAGCTTCGACAAACCCGGCAAGGAGCGCACGATCGACCAGCAGATGCGCCAGGAGGCCTTCGACAACTACGAAACCACGGACGACCACGGCATGGTGATCGTCGGCACGGCCACGGATCAGATCGGGAACCGATACTACAAGGTTCAGAATTCGTGGGACGTCGTACCGCCCTACGACGGTTTCTGGTACTTCTCGCGTCCGTTCGTCGCCTACAAGACCACCTCAATCATGGTCAACCGCAATGCCGTTCCCAAGGAGATCCGCAAGAAACTCGGCTGGTAACCCCCCCCAACCGATCTTCCCAAAAGGGAAGCGCCCGGCTCCATGGTGAGTCGGGCGCTTCCCTTTTTATTGAAGTTTTAAATTTAAGTCGTTGTTAAAGGGAGATTTACATCTCACGATACTTGATGCTCTCTCCCAACATAATCAGAGCAGTACGTAACCACTCACCAAGCTTTGCCTTCATAGTAAATAATTTTAAATAATTATTAAAATATTTTATCATTAAAGCGACGGCAAAGGTAATGCGGCGGAAGCAAACTTGCAAATATTTTATTAAGATTTTTTACGAAATATATAAATTTTTTGAAGAATACCTTGAAGGTCGGTTGCACACACAAGGGATACACCCACGCAGTATACTGTATTACAATAGATTACACTACGCCCGGAGAAGAAACGGGGGCGGTCCGACGTCCGGATAAAATTCCAAGAAGAGCCTCTCAACAAAAAGAGACCACCAGAAAACCGTCGGAACAGGCCGAGGAGAGCGTTACCGGCCTACCGGAACCAATACGCCCGACCAGCCGGCCACCGGCCAGATCGGCCGCTTCGATATGGAGATCCTCGCGGAAATCGAGCCCGCTCCGACCGGCCAGTTTGTAGAGAGCCTCCTTGGCACACCACACATAGCCCGGCCACAACGGATCCGTTGACAGACAGCGCTCGGCCGACGTCATATAACGGTCGGCCACACGGGAGAAATCCCGGCCGGACGGTTCGATATCAATGGCACAAGGATGTTGGGAGAGGCAGACAGCCACCCGTCCGTCGCAGTGCGAGACCGAAACGAAGGCCTCCCCGTCGGGAAGAATCGGGGCTCCCAGGTCGTTATACGCAATCCGGACATCCCGTCCCAGCTCGCGTCTTACCAGGGTCCGCCAGGTGAGGTATTCGCTGCGGCGGCGTTCGTTGCGGAACGTGGCGGCACGGAACTGCTCCCCGGGAGTGGTCCATGCGGCCGTTTCGTCGGGTGTCATCGGCCGTTCGATGATCAGACGGGGTATCATGGAAGATCGACGCGGATTTTGTCGATCCGGTGCCCCTCCATCTCCTGAACCGTGAAGCGGATACCATGTGAGAAGAAGGTATCCCCCTTGCGCGGGAAGTCCCGCTTGAGCTCGAGCATCAGACCGGCCAGGGTATCGGCCTCGCCCTTCACGTCGGCGAAGGTATCCTCGTCGAGTTCGAGGATCCGCTCGAAGTCGCCCAGATGGGTCTTGCCCTCGAAGAGGTAGGTCTTGGCATCGAGACGCGTATAGAAGGTCTCTTCGTTGTCGCTTTCGTCCGAAATCTCCCCGACGATCTCCTCGATGATGTCTTCGAGCGAAACCAGCCCCAGCGTCGAACCGTACTCGTCAACCACAATGGCCATGTGCACCTTGTTCGTCTGGAAATCGGCCAGCAGATCGTTGATCTTCTTATGCTCGGGGACAAAGTAGGGTTTGCGCATCAGCTGCTGCCAGGCAAAATCCTTCCCGTTGTTGATATAGGGGAGCAGATCCTTCACGTAGAGGGTTCCGCGGATGTTGTCCATATCCTCCTCGTAGACCGGAATGCGCGAGAAGCCCGACTCGATGATCGTATGCTTCACATGGTCGTAGTCGTCCGTGATGTCGAGAGCCGTCATGTCGACGCGCGGCTTCATGATCTCCTGCACCTCGGTGTTGACAAAGTTGACGATGCCCGAGAGCATCTCGTGCTCCTCGGGGCTCGAGCTCTGGGTCATGTCCACGGCGTCGGCCAGCTCGTCGAGCGAAATCTCGCTCTTGTGGGCGGCCTTCTCGCTGATGCGGCTGCTGGCATGGACCAGCAGGTAGGAGAGCGGGTAGAAGATCCACCGCAGGACCGACAGCGGACGGGCCACCATGAGGGCGAAACGCACGGGCATGGTCTGCGCCAGCACCTTCGGAAGAATCTCGCCGAACAACAGCAGCAGGAAGGTGACCAGCACCGTCTTGAAGAGGAATTCGAAACGCAGGAAGGTGAACAGCGAATCGATGATCCCGGCCGTGAGGATGACGATGCAGATATTGACCAGGTTGTTGACCACCAGAATCGTGGCCAGCAGCAGATCGACATCCGAGAGCATGCGCAGGACAGCCGCGGCCCGGGGGTTGCGACTCTTCTGAAACTGGCGGATATCGTTGTGCGAAAGCGAGAAGAACGAGGTTTCGGAGCCGGATACCAGCGCCGAAATACTCAACAAGAAGAGTGTCACCGCACACAGTACGACGACATGCGGCGTAAACCCGTGAAAGGCGATCCAGGAATAAGCGGCTTCTTCCAAGTTTTCCGGTTATTGGTTAATCAAACAGCGATCCGCCCTTCGGCTCTTCACGCTGCGTATTTTTTGCGGGGGTCTCCTCCTTGATCACCTCCTTGCGCCCGCCGGGCATCTGGACGATGAACTTCGAATTGCGCGTCTGGTAGGCCGGTTTGGCCAGCAACGCATCGATATCTCCATAACGGGAGGATTTCGCACCCAGCATCACCTGCTCGGGCTGACGAACAACCGGTTTAGGCGCCGCAGGCTTGATCGGCTCCAGCACCGGAGGTACGGAGGCCTGCTCGGGCTTCGGCGTCGTCTGTTCTGCCGTACGCTGCGCCGGGATAATGGGCTTCATGCCATGGGCCTCCTCGTCGCCGTCGAATCCCGTGGCGACCACCACCAGCTCGATGGCATTGCCCAGCTGCGGCTTCTCGCTCGTACCCCAGATGATGTTGGCATTGTGGATGACCCCCTGTTCGTCCTGCACGCTGGCATGCGACTGGATGTACTCCAGAATCTTGACCACCTCCTCGTACATCAGGCTGTCGGCATTCGACACCGAGATGTTCAGCAGGATATTCTTGGCTCCGGAGATCAGATTGTGGTCCAGCAGCGGCGAGCGCAGTGAAGCCTCGGCAACCGCCTCGGCACGGTTGTCGCCCTCGGCCGTGGCAACGGCCATGTGGGCCCGGCCGCTGTCGCGCATCACCTTCGAGACATCGGCAAAGTCGACATTCACCAGATCGCTCTCCACGGTGATGATCTCGGCAATGCCCTTGGCCGCCGAGGCCAGAATGTCATCGGCCTTTCCGAAAGCCTGCTTGAGCGAGAGGCGTCCGTAGATCTCCAGAATGTTTTCGTTGTTGATAATCAGCAGCGAATCGGTCGTACCGCGCAGTTCGTCGATACCGCGGAAGGCCTGTTCGTAACGGATCTTACCCTCGACAGCCAGCGGCGAGGTGACGATGGCCACCGTCAGAAGCCCCATCTCCTTGGCAAGTTTCGCAATCACGGGCGAGGCTCCCGTACCGGTTCCGCCGCCCATGCCGGCCGTGATGAAGAGCATCTTGGTGCCGGCCTCCTCAAGTGCCTGCCGGATCTCGGGGAGTGTCTCGACGGCCGCACGGCGTCCGTTTTCGGGATCGTTGCCCGCTCCGAGGCCCTCGGACCCCAGGCGGATCTTCTTCTCCACGGGGCTCTTGTCCAGCGCCTGCTGGTCGGTATTGCACACCATGAAGGTGACGCCCCGGATTCCGAGGTTCCACATGTGATTCACGGCATTGCCTCCGGCTCCGCCCACGCCGACCACCATGATAATCGATCCATCGGTACGCGGAACCTTGATTTCCGACATCAATTCGTCTGTCATATCTGAATTCTCTTTTTTTATCGTCTCCATTCGAGGCGGGTCGGGGACTTCGGCAAACCGGCCTCCCAAAACCCACACTCCATATCTTTTCCTGCTCTCACTGTCCGCCATCACGGTCCGTCCCCGGCTTCGGCAGTCCCTTCTCGGCGCCCACATTCTCCGGCGGCCCCTCCTTCTCAGATGCCCCTCGGCGGCCCCTCCTTCTCAGATACCCCTCGGCGGCCCTTCTTCGCCCCCCCTCGATCAGATTTCCTCGTCCTCGGCGGCCGAGAAGCTCTTGTTGATCTTGTCGAAGGTATTCTGGAAGATCGAGCGCCAGTCACGTTTGCGACGGGTTTCGGGCTGATGCTTCTCCTCCTGCGACTCCTCGGCGGGAGCTACCGGCTCCGATTCGGCCGGCTCGGGAGCAACGGCCGCAGGAGTCGGCTGCGGCTGGCGCGGCGGCACGTGGCGGAAGCTCTCCGGGGCCGGAGGCGTCGGCGTATAGGGCTGACGCATGCCTGAAGGCCGCACCGGATTGGGAATATTCATCCCCGGAGCAGCTGCTGCCGAAGCAGCACTCTGCGTCGTGGCGGCCGGGGCCACCGGATTCTCGATGACCATACAACCGCCCAGCTCAGCGCCGTGAAGCAGGATGCCGACCACCGTCGAAAGAGCCGGATCGGCCACCTTGGCCTTCGACGTCCCGGTGATCCCCTCTTCGGGGAGCGCAACACGGACATCCATGCCCGTTATGCGGCGAAAGAGCTCGTCGAGATGTTTGAGTTTGGCCGAGCCGCCCGTCAGCACAATGCCGTAGACCAGTTTGTCGGCAAAACCCGAATCCTTGATCTCCTGCTGCACGAACTCCACGATATCCGTGGCCCGGGCCTCGATCACCGTGGCCAGGTTCCGCAACAGGATGTCCTTGGCCTCGCGGGGCGTACGTCCGTTGACGCGGACGAGTTTGTCCTCGGGGGCCAGTTCGGCCACTGCCGAACCATATTTGAGTTTGAGGCTTTCGACCAGCTTCTCGGGCACGCTCATCGTGCGGATGTCGCTGTTGATGGCCGAGGCGCCCATCGGGATCGAGGCGATGTAGCGGATCACGTTGCGGTAGTAGACCGTCACGTCGGTCACACCGGCGCCGACGTTGACCACCGCAGCCCCCTCCTCCTTCTCGTCGGGGAGCAGCACGGCCTCGGGCGTGGCCATCGCATCGGAGACCACCCCCAGCATCCGGATGCCGAGACGTTTCAGAGCCATGTCGAGACGCTGTATCGGCGTCTTCTGGCAGAGGATGAAGTTGAATGTCGAGCCGAGTTTCTTGCCGAACGACCCCACGGGGTTATGCACCTCCTGGCTGTCGTCGACCACGTAGTTCTGGGGGACACGCTCCATGATCGTCTCGTCGTCGGGCGCCTGGACGTTGCGCATCCGGTCAAACAGGGCGTCGACATCCTTCTGGTTGACGCCGTTCTGAGGATCGTAGACAAAGACGTGGTCCGTGTGGCGGGCGCAGCGTACGAACTCGCCGGAGATCCCCGCATAAGCCTCCGTGATGCGGATGCCGAACTGCTCTTCGACCTCCGAAACCGCCGACCGGATAGCCTGACTCACCAGTTCGATGTTCTCGATCAGGCCCGCATGAACACCCTCCTTCACGGGCTTCGTGACGACACACGCCACATCGAGCAAACCCTCCGGAGTCCGCTCCCCGACGGCTACCTTCACCGACGAGCACCCCAGATCGATCGCTACGGTATAATTTTTTCTTTCCACGGTATATTGTTCCTTTACTTTTTGCAGACTACCTGATTGTCGTATCGGATGTCGATCACCCGGTAGGTGTCCCAGCCCAGCGTCGAAAGACCGTTGCGGTAGAAGCGCAACAGTTTGTCGAACTTGCGGTCCACCTCCTCCAACCGACCGAAAAGGATCGTATAGCTGCCGCTGCGCGGGGTCAGCTCTACCTCCAATGCTCCGCTGGGGGTCGTATAAGCGGCTATCTGCACCACCTCCGACCTCCAGAAATCATCCTCTTCGACAGTCTCCACAAAGGTAAGGAGTTTCATGAAATCTTCGTAGCTTTTCTCCAACTTTTTTTGTTTGCGGAGCTCGGCCTCCTGCTGGCGGTCGATCCGTTCGAGCTCGTCGCGAATCACCCGCGTGCGGTAACGCCACGTCCGACGCGCCTGCGCCTTCTTCTCCCGCAGCTGTTCGACGCGTTTGTCGAAAGCCCCGGCACTCTCGCCCTTCCACCAGCGGCGCCTCAGCCGTTCGCGACGAATCATCCGATATTCATTCTCGTAGGTCTGTTCACGCCGGTAAACCGGAATCTTCGACCGTTCGAGTTCGGCAATCCGCTCGTCGCACTGCCGCAACCGCTCGTCCAGGTAATCGCGCGCATCGCCCACATAATCCGTCGGGAAGGGAGGCCTGTAGGAGCCCGTCACCACCGGCACGTAGAGCGACGAGGCCCGCGGTGCCGCAAAGACATATCCCGCCGAGGTGACATAGGCGTTCATCCCGTCGGTCAGCAGTCGCAGCAGCGGCTCGCGCGGCGCGATCTTCACGTGCAGCACCCCCGGATCGGAGACGTAGGCCACCACCCGCTCCACAAAGCCGTTGCGGGCGATCAGCCGTTCGATTGCGTGCAGATCCACCTCTCCAACTGCCGTGCCGATCGTGCCGATTCCGCTCTGTGCAATCCAGCTCCGCACCTGCCGGCCCGTCACCAGATAGCCCTGCGACGTACTGTCGACCACCTCGATCTCCAGACTCCGGACCTGCCGGACCCTGCGTGCACGGCACACCGAGATCCCCGCCCACACCATGTAGACGAGAACACCCAGCCACAGGGCTCCCAGAATGACCGGTCGGAGATATTTCAGGGTCGGTTTCGCCATCGGGCTTCGGGATCAGGATTTCCGTTTGAGCACCTCGGCCAGCGCCTCGCAGCAGGCGTCGATGTTCCCGGCTCCGAAGCTGATCACCACGTCGGTATCCATCGCGGCGACCGTCTCGGCCAGATGTTCGCGGTCGACGATGCGGCACGGGACCGTCACCCGTTGGGCGATGATCTCCGACGTGATCCCCTCGATGGGCTCCTCGCGGGCCGGGTAGATCGGCAGCAGCACCACCTCGTCGGCATGCGACAGCGCCTCGGCAAACTCCACGTAGAGGTCCCGCGTGCGGGTATAGAGGTGAGGCTGGAACAGTGCCGTGATGCGCCGTCCGGGGAACATCTTCCGCACCGACGTCAGCGTGGCGGCCAGTTCGCGCGGATGGTGCGCATAGTCGTCCATGTAGACCTGCTTCGGCGTATTGACATAGAACTCGAAGCGGCGCTTCACCCCCGAGAAGGTGGCCAGCGCCTCACGAATCCGATCGGCGTCCAGCTCCTGACCCACGAAATGGGCCGCACACCAGACGGCCGCCACGGCTCCCACCGAGTTTTCGATGTTGACCCACCCCGGGACGCCGAGCGTACACCCCTCGATCGCCCCCGACGGCGTGACGATGTCGTAGCGATAGTGTCCGCCGCCGATCAGCTCGACGTTGCGGGCGTAGAAGTCGCACGGCGTATCATAGGCGTAGCGATAGACGGTGATCTCCGAATTGTCGATCGTCAGATCAAGCCCCTGCTTGATGATGAGGTAGCCGTCGGGGCGGATCTGGCGGATGAACTGCACGAAGGCCACCTTCAGAGCCTCGTGCGTACCGTAAATGTCCAGGTGGTCCGGGTCGGCCGAGGTGACCACCGCCACGTCGGGGTACAGGTGCAGGAACGAACGGTCGAATTCATCGGCCTCGACGGCCAGCCGTTTGCCGTCGCCCAGCACCAGATTGCCGTCGAAGTTCTTCGAGATGCCGCCCAGAAAGGCCGAGCCGCCGCCCGTCAGCGCACGGTTCAACCATGCGATGAGGGTCGAGGTGGTCGTTTTGCCGTGCGTGCCGGCCACCGCCATCACGTATTTCCCCTCGGAGAGATGTCCCAGCATCTGCGAACGCTTCTCGATACGGAAGCCGTGTTCGCGGAAGTAGGTGTATTCGCTGTGGTCGTGCGGCACGGCCGGCGTGTAGACCACAATCGTGCGGGCCGGGTCGAGGAACTCCGCCGGGATCAGCCGCACGTCGTCCTCGTAGTGGACGGCGGCCCCTTCGGCCTCCAGCTGATCGGTCAGACGGGTCCGCGTGCGGTCGTAACCGCCCACCCGGCACCTTTCGTGCAGAAAATAACGCGCCAGGGCACTCATTCCGATGCCCCCGATTCCGAGAAAATAGACACTCTTGCGTTCCATCATTTTATCACTTTGAGGATCTCATCGACAATATCGTCCGCTGCGTGGGGTTTGGCCAGCAGCTCCAGATTGCGGCTCATCGCCGCCAGCCGTTCACGGTCGCCCAACAGCTCCAGGGCCAGCGGCATGGCCCGCGTGCGGCACTCCGCGTCGGGAACCACCACGGCCGCCCCCTTCGCTTCAAGGGCCCGGGCATTCTTCGTCTGGTGGTCTTCGGCCACGTTGGGCGAGGGCACGAAGAGCACCGGACGGGCCACCAGACACAGCTCCGAAACCGTGCCGGCACCGCTGCGCGAGACGACCAGATCGGCCGCCGCATAGGCGTAGTCCATGCGTTCGATGAAGGCCCCCTGCCAGACATGCGCCGCGGGGTGGGCCGCCAAAAAGGCCTGCATCTCCCGCTCGTAATACTTGCCCGTCTGCCAGATCACCTGCACGGGTGCCTTACCCCCCGTATCGAGGATCCATTGCTTCATCATCTCGTTGAGCGAACGCGTCCCGAGCGATCCGCCTACGACCAGAATCGTCGGCAGATCGGCCGTCAGTCCATAGTATTTCAGCGCCTCGGTGCGGTCGGCCCCCTGCTTCGAGAAGCGTCCCCGCAGCGGATTGCCTGTCAGCGTGATGCGGTCGGACGGGAAGAAGCGCTCCATTCCCTCATAGGCCGTGCAGATGCGCCGTGCCCGCCGGGCCAGGATCTTGTTCGTCACCCCGGCGTAGGAGTTCTGCTCCTGGATCACCGTCGGGACGCCCATGTGCTGGGCCGCCCACAGCACCGGAGCACTCGCATAGCCGCCGAAGCCCACCACGGCATCGGCCCCGAAATCACGGATCACGCGCCGCGCCATCCGCAGGCTTCGCAGCACCTTCAGCGGCACGAGCAGATTGTGCCAGTCCAGACGGCGCTGCAGACCGGCGATCGGCAGACCGACGATCCGGTAACCCAGCGCCGGGACCTTCTCCATCTCCATCTTCCCTTCGGCGCCGACGAACAGCAGTTCGACCTCGTCGCCCAGACGGCGTTTCAACGCCTCGGCAACCGCCACGGCCGGATAGATATGGCCGCCCGTACCGCCGCCCGAAAGAATAATTCGTTTCATATCGTTTTTCCGTTTCAACTTTTCCATTTTCTCCAGCCGAATCGGAACCCGGAAAACCCACGTCTTCGGTTTCTACATCCGACTCTTTGTTCGGGAACCGGGGTTTTGGGTTCGGGCCATTTGTCCGCCCCGCCCTTTAGCCAACTCCCTCATCCTCCTTTCATCACCGCCTCGCCTCCCTTTCATCGTCATCGCCCGTTCGTCGCCTCTTTATCCTCCCGTTCGTCACCTCTTCATCATCTCTTTGCCGTCCTTCGCCGTCTCTCCATCGGTCCTTTATCGGCCCCAGGTCCCGCGGTCCAGCGAGCGGTAGCCGATCGCTTCGGCCACGTCCGCCGCGGCAATCTCCCGGCGACCGGCCAGATCGGCAATCGTGCGGGCCACCTTCAGAATCCGGTCGTAGGCCCGAGCCGACAGCGACAACTGCTCCATGGCCCGCTGAAGCAACGCCTCCGAAGCACTGTCCAACCGGCAATACTCGCGTAGCAGACGCGAATTCATCATCGAGTTGGTATGCACCCCCTCGACGTCGCGGAAGCGTTCGGCCTGAAACTCCCGGGCCCGGATCACCCGCTCGCGAATCGCGGCACTCGGTTCGCCCGGGGCCGCCGAGGCCAGTTCCGCGGGGGTGACGGGCGTCACCTCAACCTGCAGGTCGATGCGGTCCAGCAGCGGACCCGAGATGCGCCCCATGTAGCGGTGCACGGCCCCCGGCGAACAGGTACAGGGTTTGGTCGGATGGTTGTAGTAGCCGCACGGGCAGGGATTCATCGCCGCCACGAGCGTAAAGTTGGCCGGATACTCGACGCTGTACTTCGCCCGCGAGACCACGATGCGCTTCTCCTCGAGCGGCTGGCGCAGCACCTCGAGGACACTCCGTCCGAATTCGGGCAGCTCGTCGAGGAACAGCACGCCGTTGTGGGCCAGCGACACCTCGCCCGGACGCGGCGACTGTCCGCCGCCGATCAGCGCCACCTGCGAGGTGAGGTGGTGCGGAGCCCGGAAGGGGCGCAGCGTCATCAGTCCGCCGGCAAAGCCGCTCTTCCCGGCTACGGAATGGATCTTCGTCGTCTCGAGGGCCTCCTCGCGCGTCAGCGGCGGGAGGATCGTCGGCAGACGCCGCGCCAGCATCGTCTTGCCCGAACCCGGAGCGCCGATCATCAGCACGTTGTGGCCTCCGGCCGCAGCGATCTCCAACGCCCGCTTGACGTGGGTCTGCCCCCTGACATCGGCGAAATCCTCGGCATAGTGCATCCGCGAGGCGTCGAACGGATCCTCTGCGGACGGAAGGGTCGGCGCGATCGTCCGTTCGCCGTTCAGGTGGGCGATGACCTCGCCGAGCGTGGCGGCGCCCACCACCTCGATCCCCTCGACCACGGCCGCCTCGGCGGCATTCTCCGCCGGGAGGATCAACCGCCGCAACCCCTCGCGCCGCGCCGCAACAGCCAGCGGAAGCACCCCGCGCACGGGTCTCAGCGAGCCGTCGAGCGACAACTCGCCGACGAACATCGTATCGGCCACCGCGTCGGCCGCGATGCGCTCCATCGCCGCGAGGATTCCCACGGCGATCGGCAGATCGAATCCCGACCCCTCCTTGCGCAGGTCGGCCGGAGCCAGGCTCACAACCACCTTGCGGCCCGACATCCGTTCGCCCGAGTTCTCGAACGCCGCCCGGATGCGCTGTTCGCTCTCCTTGACGGCGTTGTCCGGAAGCCCCACCAGATACAGACCCAGCCCGCCGCCCGTGATGTTGACCTCGACGGTCACCTTCACGGCGTCGATTCCCAACAGGGCTCCGGCGTATGTACGGACAAACATGATGGACGCGTTTTTTTCGGATCAGAACGGCGCCTCGTCGTTCAGATTGGCCGAACGGTTGACGTCGAACTCGCCCCCCATGGCACCGCTCAGGGCGCCGCCTGCCGGAGCCGCCCCCGTGGGGAAGTTGTTCGAACCGCTCGCATAATCGTCGTAGGCCTGCTGGCTCTCGGTCGCATCGGCCGGCGGCAGCATCGAATCGTCCAGGTCGGCAAAGCGCGCCTGCTCCTTGAGGAAGCGCAGCGGCACGTCGCACACCGCACCGTTACGGTGCTTCGCAAGGATAATCTCGGCCATACCCGCCGTGGGCATGCCGTTCTCATCCTGCGTGATGCCGTAATACTCCGGACGGTGGATGAAGGCCACGATGTCGGCATCCTGCTCGATGGCACCCGACTCGCGGAGGTCCGACAGCTGCGGGCGTTTCGAACCGCCGCGCATCTCCGTCGCACGGCTCAGCTGCGAAAGGGCGATCACCGGCACGTTCAGCTCCTTGGCGATCGCCTTGAGCGTACGCGAGATGAAGGCCACCTCCTGTTCGCGGTTGCCCTTCGTATCCTGGTTGCCGGTCATCAGCTGCAGGTAGTCGATGATGATGATCTTGATGTCGTGGTGGATCTTCAGACGCCGCGCCTTCGAGCGGAACTCGAAGACCGACAGGGCCGGCGTATCGTCGATATAGAGCGGAGCGGCACCCAGCGGCTTGGTCGCCGACTCGAGGTGGCGCCACTGCTCGGGGGTCAGACGGCCCGACTTGACGTCGTTGCCCGAGAGGCCCGTCTCGGCGATGATCAGACGCATCATCAGCTGCACGGCCGACATCTCCAGCGAGAAGAAGGCCACGCCCTGTTCGTGGTCGACGGCCATGTTGCGCGCCATCGACAGCACGAAGGCCGTCTTACCCATCGAAGGACGCGCCGCCACGATGATCAGGTCCGACAGCTGCCAGCCCAGCGTCACGCGGTCCAGCGCCGCGAAGCCCGACGGCACGCCGCTGTACGAACTGGTATTCTTCGAGGCCTCCTCGATCTGCTCGAGCGCCCGGGCCAGGATCTCCTTCGACGACTGCACGGAGCGCTTGACGTGGCCCTCGGCCACCTTGAAGATCTCGCCCTCGGCAAAACCGATCAGCTCCGTGACGTCGGTCGACTCGTCGTACGACCGCTTCTGGATCTCCGTGGCCGAGCGGATCAACTCGCGCTGGACATACTTCTGGGCAATGATCTTGGCATGGAACTCCACGTTGGCCGCCGAGTCCACCTTCTGGGTCAGCTGAGCCAGATAGGCGGCGCCGCCCACCTTCTTCAGCTCCTTCTTGGCCTTCAGCCGCTCGGTCACCGTGTAGAGGTCGATGGGCTTGAGTTCCATCGAGAGCTCCTCGATGGCCTTGTAGATCAACCGGTGCTCCTCGGTGTAGAAGGCCTCCGGGGTGATGAACTCCTGCACGGCAATGATGCTGTCCTTCTCGAGCATCAGCGCGCCGAGCACCGCCTCCTCCAGCTCGACAGCCTGGGGCGGCACGTTGCCCGCACCCTCCGTCAGGGCCTCGTAGGCCTCGCGGTTGCGCGAATAGGCGCTGCCGCGCTGGGTTGTATTGTTGTAGTCTCTTGCCATGAATTTTCCGCTCTGTTCGGACCTCAAAAATACGGATTCGGCCCGACATATCAAAACCTCCCGGGCATACTTTTTTCAGATTCGCCCCGCCGCGGCCACCGCAGCAGCGAGAGGCGCGGCCGGATCACTCCCCGACACCCAGTTCGCGCTGCGAAACGGCCAGCGCCGCCAGGCTGATCCGGCAGTCGGGAACCGCCCGCAGGATCTCCGCGGCACACGACAACAGGGTCGAGCCCGTCGTCATCACGTCGTCGACCAGCAGCACGTGGCGACCGGACAATCGCTCCGCATGCCGCACGGCAAAGGCCCCCTCGACATTCCCGGCCCGTTCGCGGCGCGACTTGCGAGCCTGGCTCTGCGTGTTGCGCCGCCGGTAGACGCTCCGCCGCTCGACCCCGACGCCCAGCTGGCGGGCAATTCCCTCGGCAATGTATTCCGACTGGTTGTAGCCCCGCCGGCACCGCTTGAAAGGGTGCAGCGGCAGCGGAACGACACAATCCACATCGCCGTAGAGCCCGCTCTCGCGCAGGTAGCGCCCGTACCACTCGCCCATCTCGCGCGCCGTACGCCACGCCCCGCGGTACTTGAACGAGTGGATCAGTTGCCGCCAGCCGCTCCGGTGGACGAAATAGAGGAATCCCGAAGCCTGCACGACGGGCACCTGACCCCAGCATCGGCGCACGACGGGGTTGTCCGCCTCGCGCCAGAAGCCCGTCAGCGGGGCCGTGGCGCGGCAGAGCGTGCAGACCGTCCGCTCGCCCCGCGCGAGTGGTTCGCCGCAGACGGCACACCGCGCCGGGAAGAACAACGACGCCACATCGTGCAGCAACTCACTGAGGATCGACATCCACCACGACGGTTATGGCCCTGCAGGCCGGATTTTCAGAGAAAGATTTCAGCTCGGCGCCCAGCAGTTCGCGGGCCCGGGCCGACGAGGCCCCGCTCTCGATCTTGAGCAACAGCCCCACGAGGTATTCGCCCCGGATGCGGTCGACCGGCGGGGCCATCGGTCCCAGCACGCGCCGCCCGAAGCGCGCGCGCAGCCGTTGCGCCAGCTCCATGACGCCGCTGCGCAGCGTCTCGGGATCGCGGTGGCGCAGCGTAAGCGACGTCAGCCGCGCGTAGGGCGGGTAGAAGAACTGCTGCCGCTCGGCCAGTTGCGTGCGCACCATCGCCTCGTAGTCGCCCGTGGCCACCTGGCGGATCACCGGATTGGTCGGGTCACCCGTCTGGATCACCACCTCACCCCCGTCACCGCGCCGCCCGGCCCGGCCCGAAACCTGCATCATCAGCTGGAAGGCCCGCTCCGCGGCCCGGAAATCGGGGTTGTTCAGCAGGTTGTCCGCATTGAGGATTCCGACAAGCGAGACCCCCGCAAAGTCAAACCCCTTGGTGATCATCTGCGTACCGACCAGAATGTCGGTGCGCCGCGCCGCGAAGTCGTCGATAATGGCGTTGAAGGCGCGCTCCGAGGTGACGCTGTCGCGGTCCAGTCGCGCCACACGCGCCTCGGGGAAGATCCGCGCGATCTCCTCCTCGATCTTTTCGGTTCCGAAGCCCACCGGGACCACATCCGTCACACGGCACGAGGGGCACTTCGCCGGCACCTCCTCCGTATGGCCGCAGTAGTGGCAGACCAGCTTCCGGCCGCTCTTGTGGTAGGTCAGCGTCACGTTGCAGTTCGGGCAGCGCGCCGTCCACCCGCACTCCGTACACTCGACATAGGGCGAGAACCCCCGCCGGTTCTGGAACAGCATCACCTGTTCGCCGCGCTGGAGCGTCTCCCCGATCTTGTCCAGCAGCAGCTTGTTGAAGTGGGCGTGGCGCTCGCCCCGGCGGGCCGCACGCAGCGTGTCCGAGATGTAGACCACCGGCAGCCGCGCCTCGCCGTAGCGTTCGTTCAGCACCGCCTTTCCGTATTTGCCCGAAGCGGCATTCGACCACGACTCCAACGACGGCGTGGCGCTGCCGAGCAGCGTGCGGCCCCCGGTCAGCCGCGCCATCACCACGGCGCAGTCCCGGGCGTTGTAGCGCGGCGCCGGATCCGCCTGCTTGTAGCTGGCGTCGTGCTCCTCGTCGACGACGATCAGTTGCAGGTGTTTCAGCGGCAGGAAGATCGACGACCGTACCCCGACGACAAACTCGCCCCCCTGCGACCGGCTCAGCCGCAGGTAGGTCTCCGTACGGCGGCGGTTCGTGAGTTTCGAGTGGTAGGCCGTCACGCGGCTGCCGAAGATCCGCTCCATGCGTTCGATCAGCTGGGCCGTCAGCGCAATCTCCGGCACGAGCAGCAGCACGTCGCCCCCCCGCGCCAACACTTCGGCGATCAGGTGGATATAGATTTCGGTCTTGCCCGAGCCCGTGATTCCCTGCAGCAGCGCCGTGCTCCGCCCGGCGGCAAACTGGGCGCGCAGCGTATCGAGCGCCTGCTGCTGGTGGGGACTCAGCTGCGGCAGGCGGAAGGTCGAGCCGCCCCGTTCGACGGTACGTTCGTGCTCCGTGCGCCGGATCAGCCCCTTGCGTTCGAGCGTATGCAGCACCGTCGAATCGGCCTGCAGCAGTCGCCGCGCCACCTCGCCCGTCGAGATGCGCGTCTCGTCGCCCGCCGAGGCGATCTCCAGCAGCGCCTCGTACTGGCGCGGAGCCCGCCGTTCGAGGCGTTCGCACACCTCGTGGAAGGCCTCCTCGTTGCCAAGTTCCGGCGCCAGCGAGACATAACTCTCCATCCGGGGGCGGAACTCCTCCTCCGAAAACTCCTCCTCGGTATCGCCCGAGGGCTTCATCAGCGACGGCAGCGCACAGCGCATCACCTCGCCCACCGAGCACATGTAATACGAGGCGATCCACTCCCACAGCCGCCGTTGCGGGGCCGAAAGAAGCGGCTCGTCGTAGAGAATACGTTGTACGGATTTGATACGCGGGAAATCGGGACGTCGCTCATGCAGCCGCCAGACGATCCCCGTACAGAACTTGTTGCGCGGGCCGAACCGAACCGCTACGGCCTGCCCTTCGCGGAGCGTCAGCCCCTCGGGCACAGCAAACGTATAGGCCGGTTGCGCCAGCGGCAGGACGATATCGGCATATTGCGGCATTCGATCGCGTCAGACCTTGTTGATGGCCTGGAAACCCTTGCCATAGACCCCCATCACCGAACCTACGGTGAGGAAGGCGTCCGGATCGATCGTCTTGACGAACTTCAGGATCATCGCCGTCTCACTCTTGCGGCAGACCACCATCACGATTTTCGACTTCTCCTTCGAGTACCACCCCTGCGAATCGATCAGCGTCACGCCGCGGTGGATGTTCTGCGCGATGGCGTCGGCCATCTTCTCGTAGTCGTGCGTGACGATCAGCACCTGGCTCGACTGCCGGTTGCCGGCCATGATCATGTCGACCGTATAGCCCACCACGGCCGTCATCACGTAGCCGTAGATCACGGCGCTGATGCCCTTGCCGACGAGCAGCGACGAGGCGATGATGACGAAATCCGAATAGATGAGGATCTTGCCGTAGCTGATCGTACGGTACTTGTTGATGATCATCGCCACGATGTCCGTACCGCCCGTCGAGCCCCCCTGCGAGAAGCAGAGCGCAATACCCGCACCGGCCAGAATACCGCCCATGACGATGGCCAGCAGGTTGTCGATGCCCAGGAAATTGCCCTCGGGAAGCACATCCTGCCAGAAGTTCATCCCCACGGAGATGACCAGCACGCAGAAGATCGTCTTGATGCCGAAATTCCACCCCACGATGAACCCGGCAACGATCAGCAGCACGGCGTTGATCAGGAAGACCATCGTACCGATCTGGATGTGGAAGCCGATGTTCTCGAGCGCCGTGCACAGCACCAGCGAAAGTCCCGCGGCACCACCGCCGACACCGTTGGCCGGAAGGATGCAGCCGATCCAGCCGAACGAATACAACATCATGCCGAAAAACATCAGGAAATACTCCTTGACGCTCCTCAGCACCAGTTCCAGTGTAATTTTAGGTTTCATGGGCGATTGATTATTCGGCAACAGGCCCCGTACGGTCGATCCCGGGGATCCGGATTCCGCCGCTTCGGACGCTCCTATTGGGGATTGTTTTCTTTATCCTCCACAAAGGTAGTAAAAATTTCGCCTTGCCAAACATCCCGTTCCTCCAATCTTCGCTCCAACATCGAGAGAAGTTGTTCGTTGCGCACCAGGCCCCAGTTGCGGCCGTAGTGGTAGCGCGGCGGGGCCTCCGAAGCGAAGCGTTCGACAACCAGATCGGGGCGCAGGCGGCGGAGGATCTCCACGAAGAGATCGAGGTACTCGTCGAGCGTCCAGAAGCGGAAGCGTTCGGGGTGGGTGTCGTACTCGGCGGCCATGGCCGTGCCGCGGAAAACCTGCAGCTGGTGAAACTTCACGGTCGTGAGCGGCAGGGCGTTGATCCGTGCCGTCTGTTCGAGAAGCATCGCGTCGGTCTCGCCCGGGAGCCCCAGAATGAAGTGCCCTCCGACGCTGAGGCCCCGCTCGGCGGTCATCCGCACGGCCCGCCGGGCGGCGGCAAAGTCGTGGCCGCGGTTCACGGCCCGCAGCGTCGTATCGAAGGTCGACTCGATGCCGTACTCGACGACCACGTAGCGGTCGCGGGCCACGCGGGCCAGATAGTCGAGCGTCCGCTCGTCGATGCAGTCCGGACGCGTGCCGATCACCAGCCCCGCCACATCCGGATGGCGCAGCGCCTCGCCGTAAAGCTCCTGCAGGCGCTCCAACGGCGCGTAGGTGTTCGAGTAGGACTGGAAATAGACCAGGTAGCGCTGTGCCGTACGGTAGCGGTTGCGGTGAAACTCGATTCCCTCGTCGATCTGCTGCGTGATGCTCTTCGACGGCGAGCAGTACGACGGCGTGAAGGCGCCGTTGATGCAGAACGTACACCCGCCGCGGCCCAGCGTTCCGTCGCGGTTCGGACAGGTGAAGCCCGCATCGACCGAGAGCTTCTGCACCCGGCCGCCGAACCGCCGGCGGAAGTACCCCGCATAGGAGTTGAACCGCCGGCTGTCACCCCACGGATAGATCATCGCCTGCTGCGCCCCGCGCGGTTAAAGCCCCCAGTCCGAAGGGTTGTAGGTGTCCTTCGGGGCGTTCGGGACATTGGCGAAGAAGGTGAAGCCCGTCAACCGCTCGATCTCCGCAACACTCCTCATATCCTCTTTCCGCGGAGTGTGGCCCTTCTCGATGTTGTGACGCAGCACGAATGCCGCACACTTCAGATCGCTGGCCGGAAGATCATATACCGACTTCTCGGTTTTACCGTTCTTGCTCCGCAGGATCAGGTAGTAGAACATCGAGGGACGCGTCACGTCGTTGCGGCCGCCATACGAAATCGTCGCCGGCGAGCAGCTCTTGCCATAGGCATCGGTAAAGGTCTCGAAATAGGTGCCGATCACCACGTAGGTCGTATCGGCGCAGACCTGTCCGTCGGCAAAGGCCTCCAGTTTGTTCCAGGCTCCGCCTCCGTTATTGAAGTTGCTGGAGTACTGCGGGGCAATGTTCGTATAGTAGAAGACCTGGCGGTTGACGGCCCTCGTCACCAACCGCTCGGCCGAACCGAGCATGTGCCCCTTGTTGCAGCCGCCACCCGTTGCATCGCTGTTGTACTGAATATCGGAGCGAATATCGGGATCCTTGCCGTAGGCATCCGTCCGATTCGTACCTTTTACCTCATAGCAGGCGTGCCGCGGCGCGGCCACCCACACCGGGCAGTGGTGCTCGGCGCTGTAGCAGACCGTATAGTTGCGGGCCAGGTGGCCGCCGACCCGGAAGTCGGGGCAGATATGGTGGGCGTAATAGAGATTGGGGTCGCCCTTTTCGATCGGGAGTTCCGCCCAGCCCGAATAGGCGGTCAGGCCGCCCTCGGATGACGACGTCGTGAAGCGGCCCATATCGCTCACGTAGCGCTCGCCCTGCCACTCGGCGCAGAGGCGGAATTCATACGCGGTCGAAGCCGCCAGTCCGCTCAGCGTCACGCTCTTGACGCCCGTACCCGCCGTCACGCTCTTCTGTGTATAACTGCCGCCCGAAACCGGACGATACTCGAAATACAGCGTATAGTCTGCCGTCGGCTGCTCAAAGGTGAAACCGCAGCTGAGCGTCGCACCCGAAGCCGTAACGTTCGTGGCCTCGGGCGTGCCGAAGGCCGGGCTGTCGGGATCCGGGTCCGGAAGATCGGTGACGGTTCCCGTCGTAAAGGTCGTGCCGGTGCTCTGCATGCGGGCCCCGCCGAAATCGGCATAGGCATAGACCACATAGAGCGTCTCGGGCTGCAGGTTGCTCAGCGTGGCGGCGATCGTGCTGCCCGAAGCGGTGACCGTAGCCGTCGACTCGAAGGAGCCGACGCCGGCCGATGTCACCGCGGCATAGGTGAAGCCCGAATTCGCTCCGGTCAGCACGCCGGCGCCGAATTTCGTCTCGCAACGTACCTCAACGGTCGTGCCGTTCACCGTACTCTCGGGGGTCAGGAACCATTCGCTGCCCGTCACACCACTCTCCTTGTCGGAGTCACAGGCGGTCGAAAAGAGCACCAGACCGCCCATCAAAAGGGTAAAAATGCGTTTCATAAACTTAACGGATCATTCTTGCCGGGGCATCTTGCAACATCCCCGATCCACATGAGTTATTTTTCTGTCGTTAAATGGTTTGTCATCGAAAACTCCACGCCGAGGCATCGAACGTCTCCTTCGGGGCATTGGGGACGTTTACGAAAAAGCGCATGCCGGTCAGCCGCTCGATCTCGGCCACCGACACCATGTTGGCCGAAGGCTTGCCGCTCGGATAGGCCCTGTTCTCGAACCAGAAACCCACACACTGGAGCTCTTCGGCCGACATCTCCTGCACCTTCCGCCCCGTATCGCCATCCTTCGAACGCAGCAGCACCCGGAAGAAGTGGCTCGGAACCCGACACGGATTTCCGGCCTTGTCGGTAACCGTCGCCGTCTCGTGCACGCCCCACACGCCCGAGACGACGTAGAGCGTATCGGCGCAGATGTTGTTCCAGCAATCGCCCTCGAGCGACGACCATACGCCGCTGTTGAAACTGTTCTGCCACTGTGGCGCCACGTTCGTCACATAAAAGGTCTGCACGTTGGCCGCATAGCTCACCGTGCGGTCCTCCGAAGCCAGCAGATGCCCCCTCGAGTAGCCGGGCTGCGGCTGGTAGGAGCCGCTGGTCAGCGACGGCTGGATCAACCGCGGCACCTCGGGATCATAGGCCCACTTGTCGGTCCGCGTCTGATTGCCCTGGTAGCATTTGTGCAGCGGGAAGGCCGACCATACTCCGATCCGCCCCTCCACGTCGCAGCAGACCGTGTAGTTGCGGCCGCCGGGAAGCCCCTCGCAGTAGTGGGCCGCATAGAAGAGCTCCTCCGAGGCGGGATCCATCGCCGGGAGTTCGGCCCATCCCGTCCGGGTCGTAAGATCCTGGCTCTCGGGCGCGGGAACGGTTCCCGTGCGGAACGTCGCCGCGGGGCTCTCGATCCGTACGGAGCCCAGCGTCGCAAAGGCCCGGACCGTATAGCGGGTATCGGGCTGCAGATCCTGCAACCGTCCCGTCAGCGTCGTGCCCGTCACGGTGATGTCCCGCTCGGTCTGCGAGCTCCCGGACTCCGCCGTACAGACGAATCCCGCATTCTCCGCCGTCACAATCCCCACACCGAGGGTCGTGGTGCAGCTCACCCGCGCCATCATCCCCTCAACCTCGACCGTCGGCGTATCGAACCACTCGCCGGATGATTCCGGCTTGTCATCGCCGCATGCGAAGAATACGGTCCCGAAGGCCCAGGCTGCACTCAGCAGCAGCATCGTCTTCTTCATAAGGAAAGGTTCAGGCGTGTTATTCTTTGTTTTTGGAGTCGATCCAGATGGTTACCGGACCGTCATTGAGCAGTTCAACCTGCATGTCGGCACCGAACTGTCCCGTGGCAACGGGCCGTCCCAGCAGTTCGCCAACCCGCACGGCGAAGCGTTCGTAAAGCGGCCGCGAAACGGCTTCGGGTGCCGCCTTGATGTAGCTCGGGCGGTTGCCCTTGCGCGTCGAGGCCATCAGCGTGAACTGGCTCACCACCAGCACCTCGCCGGAGGTCTGCACCACGTCGCGGTTCATGACGCCCGCCTCGTCGTCGAAGATCCGAAGCCGTATGAGCTTGCCGGCCAGGTATTCGAGATCCTCCTCCCCATCGTCGTTCCCCACGCCGACGAGCACCAGCAAACCCGCTCCGATGCGGGAGTAGAGCCGGCCGCCGATCGTCACGGAGGCCCATTTCACACGTTGTATCAATAGTCGCATATCGTTCGGGATTTCGTTCCTGCGCAGCAGAGGCGTCGTGCGGCCTCCGCTACAGATTCTCGAAAGCGGCCCAGAGGTTGTCCCCCGCCGGAACGGGCGCCACAACCGAAATCAGTTCGTGACGCACCGGGTGTTCGAACTCCACCCGCCGCGAGTGGAGCGAGATCCCCCCGCCGGGCAGCGAACGCCGCGCCCCGTACTTCAGGTCACCGCGGATCGGGCAGCCGATCTTCGAGAGCTGGGCCCGGATCTGGTGGTGACGTCCCGTCAGGAGCTCCACCTCGACAAGCGTGTAGTTGCGGCCGCGACCCCGCGTCTCGTAGCGCAGCCGCGCCTCCTTGGCATCCCCTTTCGGGGCGTCCAGAGCCCGCGAACGGTTCGTACGGCCGTCGCGCAGGATGTAGTGGTGCAGTTCACCCTGCTCGGGGACGGGCGTCGCCTCGGTCAGCGCCCAGTAGATCTTGTGGATCCGCCCCTGACGCAGCATTTCGTTCAGCCGCGTCAGCGCCTTGGAGGTCTTGGCGAAGAGCACCGCACCGCTCACCGGGCGGTCGATGCGATGGACCACCCCCAGAAAGACGGCGCCCGGTTTGGCGTCGCGCTCCTTGAGGAAGGCCTTGATCTGATCCTCCAGGGCACTCTCGCCCGAGGGGTCCGGCTGCACAAGGTCGCCGGCGTGTTTGTTCACCACCAGCAGGTGGTTGTCTTCATAGAGTATGTCGTTCGGGTGGAACATCCGCAGCTTACAGGATAAAGGTGAAGGGAAGCAGCCGGGCGGCCTCGTCGACCACCGATGCCGAGCCGCCGCCGCTCATGATGACACGGATCGGGCTGCCCTGGCGCCGCTCGACGTCGACCAGCACCTGGCGGCACTGTCCGCAGGGGTAGCACTCGCGCTCCGAGGGATCCGAAGCGATGGCCAGCGCCTCGATCGGATCGTCGGCATGGTTGGCCTCGGCATAGAAGAGCAGCGTCCGCTCGGCGCAGAGTCCGGCAGGGAAGACCTCGCTCTCGGAGTTGCTGCCGTGCAGGATCCGCCCGCTGCGCAGCCGCGCAGCCGCCCCGACGCGGAAGTTCGAATAGGGAGCATAGGATCGCTTCGTGGCCTCTTCGGCCTCGGCAACCAACAGGCGGTCCGCTTCGGGAAGTTCCGACAGCGCCGCATAATGTTCATAATCGAAACGGAACTGCTTTTCCATAAACGCCTCCTTTTTTGCAGGGGTGAATCACAAAGGTAGAAAATATTTCCGAATCCCGCAACAGCTTCGCCCCGACGGCCGTCCGGCTGTCGGGCGGAACGCACCCCGAAGACAAAAAAACGGACGGAAGAGGTTGATTTGGAAGACCTCTTCCGTCCGGAATCTGCAGCCACAGGCGTCAGCAGCCGAACAACGCCGCACGCCCGCCGGGCATCACCCGCCCGCCGGGCGCCGACACAGCGCCGCTACTCGAGCACGAACTTCGCCTGCACGCCGTACTCCAGCCGCAGGGTCTTGAACTCGAGCGGGGCCTCCTCCTCGAACTGCATCTCGCCCGTCGCCACATCCTTGGCGCTGCGCATCAGCACCCTGTTGTCATACACGGCCGGCACGACGTTGCTGTTCGAATCGTAGATATAGAAGCACCGTCCGACCTGCTGCCCGATCGCCTCGGCCAGCGTGGCGGCATTCTTCCGCGCATTGCGGATCGCCTCGACGCGAACCTCCTCCTTCAGCTGGTCGATCTTCGAGTGCGAAACCTTCAGGATCGAGACGTTCGAGATGCCCAGATCGTCCAGCGCCTGCCAGACGCGGGCCACCTCGGCCGACGAACCCAGCTGCAGCTGGTATTTGGCCGTGGCCACCGAGCTCTTCTTCTTGAAGAACTCACTCGAGAGGTTGGCCACCTTGAGCTGCTTGTCGATATCGACGTTCAGCCGCTTCAGCGCCGCAATCATGTCGCGCTGCTGGCTCTCGACCGAGATCTTGCCCTTCGAATCGCGTTCGTTGATAATGATCTGCAGGTAGAATTCGTCGGGAGTGATCTCCTTTTCGGCCCGTCCGTAGACCTGGACGTAACTCGGGAATGCCTCTTGAGTCTGGGCAGCGGCCGGAAGCGCCACGAGCGCCGCAACGGCCCACAAAATCAATCGTTTCATCATCTTCGGATTTTAAATGTACAACAGGGCCTCCGCCTCCGCTTCCGGGGCGTCCGATTCCGGGGCCGGGAGTCGCTGCGGAGAGCCTTTCTGACAGAAAAACGGGAAACATGCGAAAATACTGCATCGCACGGAGCGGAATCTGCCATGCGGTGCGGCTACCGGTGCAAGGCGCGCCAGCGTTTCAGCTCGCGTTTCGACAGCTCGCGCAGGAGCAGGTCGTCGTTCATCACCCCCTGGCAGACCCTCTTCTCGCCGATAAAGAGATCGCCTTCGGCCGTTGCAAAGCGCCCCTTTACGTAGCGGGTCCGCGGCTGCGCCTGCAGGGGATCGTCGCCGGGATCGAAAGCCCGCCGCGTAAGCATGAAAGCCGTAAAATGGTGCTCGCCGTCGTAGCTCCCGGCCAAACCGAGCGGCGTGCCGGGCAGCACTTCGTCGCCCACCCCGACCAGCAGGTGCTCCGCTTCGAGGCAGGTATAACAGCCCCGGCTTCCGTCCGCATGCTCGACATAAAGCCGCACCGTCCCCGCCGTGGTCTTCACGTCCGGACGCTTGACCGGAGAGTCGGCGGGCGAGAGGATCCACAGAACGGTCCCGCGGCGTGCGGCATAGACCGTATCGCCCTCCTCCAGACCGACCGAATACCCGATGATCCGGCGTTCCGACTCCGGACGATCCATGTCCCGGTCGTCGCGCACGGGCGTGATCTGCAGCGGACGCTGCGTCGTGGCCGGAATCCGGTAGACGAACATCGTGTCCACGGGCGAATCCACCCGCCCGGAGAAGGTCCGGTAGGCAGAGTTATACCCCACGTCCCGCGTCTTGTCCTCGGGGCGGAGCGTCAGGAACGAATCCCCGTCCTGCGCAATCTCATATCGGTAGACACCCGGCGACTGGTTGCAGTTGCTCACCTCGCGCAGGTCGAAATAGAGGGTCAGCACGCCCGGCGAGCTCTTCCCCTCGAGATAAAAGGTCAGGACTTTCGTCGCGGGATCCCTCTTCACCCGGACCTGCGGCCTGGCCACCGCCTCGACCGCGAGCAGCAGCGACAATACAAACAAAAGGCGATTCATCATGGTTTGAAGTTTTAAGGTTGTTCAATCGGTTGCCGGGCCCCGGAAAAAGCGGGGCGCGGGCGGACAGCACGGCGCGGAACGTACTGTACAGTGCCGGGCGGGCAGGCGATGCGGGACATACCGTGCGACGCGAGGCTGCAGGGCAGGGCGGGCAGCGACGGGCGGGCAGGCGACGCGGGACATACAGCGCCGCGCGGCAGGGCCAATAGTCCACCAGGATCAGCGGCGCACCAGCTTTACGACATTCTCCACATGATGCGTGTGGGGGAACATGTCGACGGGCTGCACCGCCTCAACGCGGTAGGCTTCGTTCATCAACGCCAGATCGCGCGCCTGCGTGGCCGGGTTGCAGCTCACGTAGACAATCCGCTCGGGAGCCGCCCGCAGGATCACCTCAATCACCGGCTCGTCCACTCCAGCGCGCGGCGGATCGAGGATGATGACATCCGGATGGCCGTTCGCCGCAACGAACGCATCGTCGAGCACCGCCTTCATGTCGCCGGCATAGAAGCGCGTGTTGCGGATGCCGTTCAGTTCGGAGTTGACCTTCGCGTCAGCGATCGCTTCGGGGACGTACTCGATGCCCACGACCCGCGCACAGCGTGCGGCGCAGAAGTTGGCGATCGTCCCCGTTCCGGTATAGAGATCATAGAGCGTGTCCCCGGGGTGCAGATCGGCAAACGTGCGCGCCACCTTGTAGAGTTCGTAGGCCTGCTTCGAGTTGGTCTGGTAGAAGGACTTCGGACCCACCTTGAAACGCAGCCCCTCCATCTCCTCGATGATGTGGTCCTTGCCGCGGTAGCAGACCGGCTCCAGATCACCCACCGAGTCGTTCAGCTTCGTGTTGACGATGTAGAAGAGCGAGGTGATCTGCGGGAAGCGCTCCGACAAGTGGTCGAGCAGCGCCTCGCGGCGTGCGCGGTCCTCCTCGCCGAAGACCACAATCACCATCACCTCGCCCGTCGAGGCCGTGCGGATGATCATGTTGCGCATGAACCCCGTATGTTCGCGGGCGTTATGGAACGTATAGCCGTGTTCAAGGCAGAAGCGTTTGGTCTCGAGGCGGATCCCGTTCGAGGGGTCGGGCTGCAGCCAGCACCGGCGGATGTCGAGCACCTTGTCGAACATCCCCGGGATGTGGAACCCCACGGCCGGCGATGCTTCGAGTTCCTCGCCCGAGGCGATCTGCTCGCGCGTGAGCCAGCCGCGGTCGGCAAAGGTGAATTCGAGCTTGTTGCGGTAGAAGCGCGTCTCGGCCGAACCCAGGCAGGGGGCGATCTCCGGCAGCGTGAGTTTGCCGATGCGCGTCAGCTGGTCGCGCACCTGCGCCGTCTTGAAGCGCAGCTGCTCCTCGTAGGGAAGGTTCTGCCACTTGCAGCCGCCGCAGACGCCGAAGTGTTCGCAGAAGGGCTCCTCGCGCAGCGGCGAGCGTTTCACGTAGTTTACCACGTAGCCCTCCATGAAGCGGCGCCGCTTGAGGCGGATCTGCACGTCCACCACGTCGCCCGGCACGGTCATCGGCACGAAGACCACTACATCGTTCCAGCGGCCCATGGCCTTGCCCTCGGCCGCCAGGGTCGTAATCTCAAGCCCCTCGATCAGGGGATAGTTCGCTTTCTTTCTTGCCATCGTTTCGGATTCGGAATTCAGAGTGCAAAGGTAACAAAATTTTCGCCCCGGCAGCCGCTACCGCCCCATCCGGCTCACACCCCCGCTCACGGCCGCCCCTCCCGGAAGCGCTTTTGAGGAATAAAGATAGGCAAAATCCCGCAAAAAACGCTATCTTTGCCCGAACAGTGACCCCGAAAAAGTCAATTACATCTATGAAAATCGCCTGCCTGACCTTCAATCCAATACAGGAGAACACCTACCTCCTCTGGGACGACACCTCGGAATGCGTTGTCATCGACGCCGGGAACTCCTCGCCGCGCGAGGATGCCGCCCTGGACGACTTCATCGCCCGCCACGGCCTGAAACCCGTCCTGGCCGCCAATACCCACGGACACTTCGACCATACGCTCGGCGTCGAACACCTCAAACAGCGCTACGGAATCCCCTTCGCCCTCTCGTCGAAGGACCGCTTTCTGGTCGACAACGCCGCCACGAGCGGCTCGGTCTTCGGCGTCAGGATCGGCGCAATGCCCTCGACCGACATCGACCTCGAACAACAGCAGGAGATCCGCTTCGGCCAAACCCGCCTGCAGATTCTCCGCACCCCGGGCCATACGCCCGGCCACGTGGCCTTCTACGAACCCGAATCGAAGTCGCTCTTCACGGGCGACACGCTCTTCCGCGAGTCGATCGGGCGCACGGACCTTCCGGGCGGCGACTACTCGTGGATCATGCGCTCGATCCTCGACGTGATCGTCCCGCTGGGCGAGGAGGTGCGCGTCTACCCGGGCCACGGCCCCGAGACGACGATCGGCCACGAACTGCTCTACAACCCCTTCATCGTCGAGGTCCTCAACGAGGAGGTCAACTACCGCAACCAATGAAGGCTCCGATTCACCGTCTGCTCTACCACACCCTCCCGCTCGAGGGATACCTCCGTGTCGTAAGCCGGATGTTCTTCCTCTGGCAGCGCCTCGGCATCGGCCGCTACGCCCCCGCCACGGAGTATGTCTATCACCTGCCGCAGCTGGTCCACGAGGGCGACACCTGCATCGACATCGGCGCCAACCTCGGCTACTACGCCCGCACGATCTCCCGCCTGGCCGGCCCCTCGGGCCGGGTGCTGGCCGTGGAGCCCGTCGCGCCGATCCGCAAGGTCCTGAGCCGCAACCTGCGCCGCTGCTCCAACGTCGAGATCCTCCCCTACGCCCTCGGCGCCGAAAACCGCGACGTGGCCATGGGAAACGACTCGGCCCGCAAAAACGGATACCTCGGTACCGGGCAGAACTTCGTCAACGACTCCGGCGAGCGGGCAGACGTGGAGTTCACGGCCCGCATGCGCCGCGGCAGCGAGCTCTTCGCCCGGCTCGAGAGGCTGGACTTCATCAAGTGCGACATCGAGGGCTACGAACTGACGGTCATGCGCGAGATGCGGCCCCTGCTGGAGCGCTTCCACCCCACGGTGCTCATCGAGACCGGCGGCGGGAACCGTCCCGAGATCATCCGCCTCTTCACCGCATTGGGATACCGGGGCTTCACCCTCGACCACGGAGGCGAAATTCCGCTTACCCCCGAATCGACCAAAGACATCATCTTCCGCCATGCGCATTGACATCATATCCTCGGTACCCGATCTGATGACCTCGCCCCTGAACGAGTCGATCCTGCGGCGCGCGCAGGAGAAGGGGCTCGTGGAGATCGTCGTACACAACCTCCACGACTACGCACACGACCGCCGCAAAACCACCGACGACTACCCCTTCGGCGGCGAGGCCGGCATGGTCATGAAGTGCGAACCGGTCTTCGAACTGGTCGAAAAGCTCCAGAGCGAGCGCACCTACGACGAGATCATCTACACCTCGCCCGACGGCGTGCGCTACGACCAGCACGAGGCCAACCGCCTCTCGATGCTCGAGAACATCATCATCCTCTGCGGCCACTACAAGGGGATCGACCACCGCATCCGCGAACACCTCGTCACGCGCGAGATCTCGATCGGCGACTACGTCCTGACGGGGGGCGAACTGGCCGCCTGCATCATCGCCGACTCGGTGGTGCGGCTCATCCCGGGGGCGATCGGCGACGAGGCCTCGGCCCTGACCGATTCGTTCCAGGACAACCTGCTGGCACCGCCCATCTACACCCGTCCGGCGGAGTTCCGCGGCTGGCGGGTTCCGGACGTGTTGCTGTCGGGCAACTTCGCCGAGATCGAAAAGTGGCAGGACGAGCAGGCCTACGAACGCACCCGGCGGCTGCGCCCCGACCTGCTGGAGAAATAACACCCCGACACCCGGGTGACGGCCGGCCATCCCCGCCGCAAGGCACGGATCCGCCGAACCCGTCCCCCGCATCGGACCGCAAACAAGCGACTTGCACATGAAATACTACCTCATCGCCGGCGAGCCTTCGGGCGACCTGCACGGCGCCAACCTGATCCGCGGCCTGCGAAAAGCCGACCCCGAGGCCGAGTTCCGCTTCTGGGGCGGCGACCTCATGGCCGAGGCCGGCGGCCGCGAAAACCTCCAGATGAACTACCGCGAAACGTCGTTCTTCGGGGTGGTCCAGGTACTGAAGAACCTCGGCACGATCCGCCGCCAGATGCGCCAGTGCCGGGAGCAGATCGCCGCATTCGCCCCCGACGTGGTGATCCTGATCGACTACCCGGGCTTCAACCTGAAGATCGCCCGCTGGGCCCGGCAGCAGGGGCTCCGTACGTTCTATTACATCGCCCCGAAGGTCTGGGCCTCGCGCGAGGGACGCATCCGCGCCATCCAACGCGATGTCGACCGACTGTTCATCATCTTCCCCTTCGAGTGCGACTACTTTCCGCGTCACGGCATCCGCCCCATTTTCGAGGGCAATCCGCTCGTCGACGCACTCGCGGAGCGCCTGCCCCAACTGCCCCCGGCCGATGAGTTCCGTCGTCGCAACGGCCTCGACGCACGACCGATCATCGCCCTGCTGGCCGGCAGCCGCCGCTCGGAGATCCGCAAGAACCTCCCGCTGATGGTCGCCCTCGCACGGCGTTTCCCCGACCGGCAGTTTGTCGTGGCCGGCGTATCGTGGCTCGAACCCTCGCTCTACGAGGAGTATCTGGCCGGCACCCCGCTGCGCCGGGTCTGCGACCAGACCTACGAAACCCTCCGGGCCGCGGAGGCCGCCGTCGTCGCATCGGGTACCGCCACGCTCGAAACCGCCCTGCTGGGTGTCCCCGAGGTGGTGGTCTACCGCCTCTCGTGGATCGAATACCACGGCATGCCGCTCTTCCTGCACTGTCCGTGGGTCTCGCTGGTCAACCTCAACCTCGGGCGCGAAGCGGTCGCCGAGGTGCTCCAGTCGAACCTCGACATCTCGCGCGCCGAACGCGAGTTGCGAGCCATCCTCCCGGGCGGTGAGCGCCGCGAAAGGATGCTGGCCGACTTCGACCGGCTGCGCACCATCATCGGCGGCCCCGGCGCCAGCGACCGCTTCGCGCGCCGCATGGTCGAACTGCTCAAAAACCCAAAACCATGAAGATCATCTGCATCGGACGCAACTACCGGGCCCACGCCGAAGAGCTGCACCACACGACCGGTCTGGCCGAAAGCGGCGCCGAGCCCCTCTGGTTCATGAAACCCGACACGGCGCTGCTGCGCAACAACGACCCCTTCTACATTCCGCACTTCTCGCAGGAGGTGTACTACGAATGCGAGCTGGTCGTGCGCATCAACCGCGTCGGACGGGCCATCTCCGAGCGATTCGCCCACCGCTACTACGACGAGGTGGGGCTCGGCATCGACTTCACGGCCCGCGACCTGCAGCGTGAAGCTATCGCCCGGGGGCTTCCCTGGGAGCGCTGCAAGGCCTTCGACCACTCGGCGGCCCTCTCGCCGCAGTTCCTGCCGCTCGCCGACCTGGGCGGCAACGTGCAGCAGCTGCACTTCACGCTCGACATCGATGGAGAGCGCCGCCAGACGGGCTCGACCGCCGAGATGATCTTCACGGTCGACCGGCTGATCGCCGCCGTCTCGCAGTATGTCACGCTGCGCATGGGCGATCTGCTCTTCACCGGAACGCCGGCCGGGGTCGGTCCCGTCTGCCCCGGCAACAACCTTCGGGCCTCGCTCGAGGGGCACGAACTGCTCAACTTCGACATCCGGTAGCAAGGGGCCGACGAGAAACCGCAGAGGGATCGGCGAAGGGCAGGCGAGGGGCCGGATGACAGGACCGGATGACAGGACCCGCCGCCCGAGCTCCCGAATTCCCAAGCCCCCGGACAACCGGCAAACCGGCCGGCGCTCCGAACAGCCGAGCGGCCCGACCCCTGCGCCCGCCGCCCGCCGAAACAGACAAAAAAACAAAAAACGACCTGCACGAAAACATGCTTTTACACGAACAACTCCACTCCCGACGGCTGCTGCTGGCTTCGCAGTCGCCCCGCCGCCGGGAACTCCTCACGGCCTGCGGGCTCCCCTACGAACTGGCCCCGAAATACGACTGCGAAGAGCGCTACCCGGCCGATCTTGCAGCCGAAGAGGTCCCGCTCTACCTCTCACAGCTCAAGAGCCGCGCCTACCCCGCACCGCTCGCCGAAGGCGACATCCTGCTGACGGCCGACACCGTGGTGGTGCTCGACGGACGGGTGCTGGGCAAACCCCACGGTCGCGAAGAGGCCGTCGCCATGCTCCGCAGCCTCTCGGGACGCCGCCACACGGTAGTCTCCGGCGTGACCCTCCGTACGACGGAGCGCATCCACTCGTTCGAGGCGCGGACCGACGTCTGGTTCCGGCCCCTCACGGATGAGGAGATCGACTACTACGTCGACACCTTCCGCCCCTTCGACAAGGCCGGCTCGTACGGCATTCAGGAGTGGATCGGCTATGCCGCCATCGAACGCATCGAAGGATCGTTCTACAACGTCATGGGACTCCCCGTCCAGAAAGTATACACCGAACTGAATAAATTCCTCAACGCATGAAACGCACCCTGTTCTCGCTTCTGGCCCTCTTCAGCCTGCTGACCGCCGCAGCCGACGAGGGCATGTGGCTCCCGAGCCTCATCGCCTCGCGCATCGACGACATGCGCGCCAAGGGATTCCGCCTCACGGCCGAAGACATCTACTCGATCAACCGCGCCTCGATGAAGGATGCCGTGGTGCTCTTCGACGGCGGATGCACCGGCGAACTGGTCTCCCCGGAGGGGCTGCTGCTGACCAACCACCACTGCGGTTACGATGCCATCCAGCGCCATTCGACCGTCGAACACGACTACCTGACCCACGGTTTCTGGGCCCGTTCACGCCAGGAGGAGCTTCCGAACAAGGGGCTCAACGTCCGTTTTCTGGTGCGCATGGAGGAGGTGACCGACCGCATCGCC
Organism: Alistipes sp. An116; assembly: GCF_002161005.1. Classification (NCBI taxonomy): domain Bacteria; kingdom Pseudomonadati; phylum Bacteroidota; class Bacteroidia; order Bacteroidales; family Rikenellaceae; genus Alistipes; species Alistipes sp. An116. The sequence goes on along the minus strand of NZ_NFLR01000004.1, from coordinate 152,740 downwards.
GCCGGTGAGACCCCCGAGGAGATCATCCGCCGCGCCGAGGCCGAAGGGGAGGGCTACAAGGCCTCCGTCGAACAGATGTACTACGGCGACCAGCAGTTCCTCTTCCTCTACGAGCAGTTCGACGACGTACGTCTGGTGGCCGCCCCGCCCTCGTCGATCGGCAAGTTCGGCGGCGACACCGACAACTGGATCTGGCCCCGCCACACGGGTGACTTCTCCGTCTTCCGCATCTACGCCTCAAAGGAGAACAAACCCGCCGCCTACTCGCCCGACAACGTCCCCTACCGGCCGAAAAAGTACTTCACGATCTCGACCAAAGGGTTCCGCGAGGGGGACTTCACGATGATCTACGGTTTCCCGGGCAACACCCAGGAGTATATCCTCTCGGATGCCGCGGAGTACATCGCCACGCAGTCCGACCCGGCCAAGATCGCCATCCGCGACGGCCGCCTCGAGATCATCGCCCGCGCCCAGGAGAGCGATCCGGCGCTGCGCATCCACTACGCCGCCCAGCGCGCCACGATCGCCAATGCCTGGAAGAAGTGGCAAGGCGAGGTGCTGGGCCTCACGCGCCGGAAAACCGTCGAGACCAAACGTCAGCGCGAAGAGGCCTTTGCCCGCGAAAATTCCCGCGGCGCGGAGCTGCTGCGCGAAATGAAGGCCGAATACCAACGCATCATGACCCCCTATTTCGCCCGTGAAATCACGGTGGAGACCCTCCGGGCCCTGCCGGCGAAATATACCGACGAGGAGCGTGCCGAGGCGGTCTTCCCGGCCCGTCGTGAGACCGAGCGCGAACTGTTCCGCTGGCTCTTCGGCGAATACGCCCGCCGCTGTCCGGCCCAATACCAGGTGCCGGTCTTCCTCGACGGCGTAGCCCGAAGCGGTTCACCCGAAACCTTCGCCGAAGAGGTCTTCGAGGAGGTGTGGGCCGGCGCAGAGACGCCGCTGAGCGACTCGCTGCGCAACGGTTCGAAGCGCATGCTCGACCACATCACCTGGCTGCTGGGTACCGACCGCCTGCGCAACCTCACGAGCCGGCGTCTGAACGATCTCTACCGCGGCTATGTCCACGAACTGCGCACCACGTGGCCCGACCACCCCTACTACCCCGACGCCAACCTGACGCTGCGCGTGGCCTACGGCGCCATTGCCGGCTACGAGTATGCCGATGGCGAGTACCACACGCCGCTGACGACCCTCGACGGGATCATCGCCAAGGACAACCCCGAGATCTACGACTACGACATTCCGCAGGCGCTGCGCGACCTCTACGCCTCGAAGGATTACGGGCGCTGGGGCGTGGAGATCGACGGACGGCGGACGGTTCCGGTCTGCTTCCTGGCCTCGAACCACACCACGGGCGGCAACTCCGGATCGCCGGTGCTGAACGCCCGGGGCGAACTGATCGGCATCAACTTCGACCGTACGTGGCGTTCGACGATGAGCGACATCGCGTTCGACCCCACGATCTGCCGCAACATCGCCGTCGATATCCGCTACGTGCTCTTCGTCATGGACCGCATCGGCGGTGCCGGTTATCTGCTCCGGGAGATGAAGATCAAATAGGACACAGGCCCAACCTCCGCAGCGGCCGGGCCGGGATACGGTCCGGCCGTAGCCGGAGCCTTCTTCGGCTGCGGGGCCGCCCCCGGAAGAAGATTTTCGAGTTTTTTCTCCGAAAATTTTGCAAATAGCAAAATAGTGCCTATATTTGCAGGCCCGAAAGATAATTCGGGAGGTCGCGCACAAGGTCGTACAAAAGGCCGTACAGATGCGTGCAATGCCCAGGTGGTGAAATTGGTAGACACGCTACTTTGAGGGGGTAGTGAACAATTGCGTTCGTGCAAGTTCGAGTCTTGTCCTGGGCACCATGAGCCGCGTCAAACTTTCGTTTAACGCGGTTTTTCTTTTTGCGTGTCCGCACCGTGTCCGCATTTCTCTCTTGATGCTAAAAATCTATCAATAATTTCCACCAGGATCCAGGATGTCATCACAAAGCTTCCCATAACCTAAGCAAAATCATTCAATATCGGCTCCGGGTACTATTGAAAAATCCCAAATGATTGTTTATAAATCATTTGGGATTTTTGTTTTACTCGTTATGCCCGCAATTTGTCCGCATTTTTCTTGTGGTTGAAAATGAACCTCCAATTCGTGTGTAAAATCTGAAGACAGATCTTAGCTAATCTACTTTGATAAGCCGTGAATTTTCATCGGACAGAGATTTGTTTTTTTGTATGGGGTTAGGAGTCTGACTTCGGTTGTAAAGAGAGAACTCTAACTTCTAAATTCTCTGTAGATTTCTTCCAGATGTCATATTGTTTTCCGAAATTTGTAATGATATGATGCATTCTCAACCATTGTGTGCACATCATTATGAAGATTTTTTGTCGAAAAACAACACTTCGGTTCTGTCTTTTTTGGGGGATGCTGTCGGTCGGTGTCGTGACTGCCCAAGAGAATCGGAATATCGTCGGACGGTTGGTCGATGCGGCCAACGACAAGGCGCTGGCCTATGCCACCGTGGTCGCCTTGAATGGCGAGGGGCAGCAGGCCGCTACGGCAATAACCTATCCCGACGGCCGTTTTTCAATCAGTCTGCCTCGCAAGGGCGATTATCAGTTGTGGTTCACCTTCGTCGGCTATCAAAGTCTCTCGAAAAGAATAACCTTCGATAATAGCGGGCAGAATCTCGGAAAGATTGCCCTGAAAGCCGGTGTGGAGGTACAAAGTGTCGAAATCAAGGCTCGGCAACTCGTGCGGCGCGAAACGGACCGGCTCATCTATGACGTGGCCGCGGACCCCGATGCCAAACGTATGCGGATGATGGAGATCATGAGCAAAGTCCCCGAACTGGAGATGAATCCCGCCAGCGGAAAACTGCAGTACGAGAATACGCCTGTCACCAGAATCTACGTCGACGATCGGGAAAACGGCATGATCAACGTCAACCGCCAGTATCCGATGAATTTCATCCAAGCGAGCTACATGTCGAAGATCGAACTCGTACTGCCCGGATCGCCCGAGTACAACAACACGGAACCTATCCTGCTCATCAGGCTGGCGGCTCCCTTGCCCTACGGTTTTGCCGGACAGATCAATGCCAATGCCTCAACCCGGGGCGATTACACAGCCGGTGCCAATGTGGTGGCCAATACGCCCTGGACCGGAATTGGTGTCAACTACCAATTCGGCTACACCGACGCCCCGAAGCTGAGCAACCGTACCCTGCGCGAAATGCTCGATCCGGAGAGTAGCTACAAAACCTTGGATAATACGCAGGCTTCGTGGAGCAACTCCATGAGTCATAACCTTGGGATGAATCTGTTTCGGTCGTTGTTCAACGAGAAAGTGGATCTGAACCTGGCGCTCTCCACCCGCAAAAGCACGTCGGATACCTACAGCGACGCCCATTCGCAGACCTTGAATGCCGCAGGCAACGAGATTCGCGCCACGAGCAATACGACGCGCGGGCACGAAGATTCGCCCATGCGGTTCAATGCCGGATTCACGGTGAGCCAGAAGTGGGGAAAAGGCCGGGTCAAACGAAACAACTATAACCTGAAGTACACCTACACCGACTCGCGCACCAACAGCAGCCAGTCGATGCTCTACACGCAAACCGACGCCGCGGATGAAAACCGGCAGGTGACCGCTACCAACGGTTCGCGCGAACACAACGTGGATTTCCGCATGCTGCTGGCCGATCCGAATACCCAACGCAAATGGGCCTTGTATACGTATGCCGGATATATCAACCGCTTGTACGACAATGCCACCGACTACCAGTTATATGATCCCGTCACGGATACGTTCTGCTCCGAAGAGGAGCGTTTCGACGGGTTGAACTACCGGCAACAGGTAGCCTATGCCCGGGTGCATTTTTTTGGATCGCTGTTCAAGAATAGAGTGAGCTACGGGCTCTCGCTGCAGGGTGAAAACGTCAGCAACAAGGGGATCTTCCTCAGTACGGGCGGCAGCAAACTCGACTATCACGAGTTCAACATCCTTCCGGTCGCCAACGTCTCCCTGCGGATCAAGCGATTCACTATTGGAGGTTCATATCGAGGCAGCGTCCGCAGGCCCAACGTTTCGCAGCTTAATCCCTATGTGGATATCTCCGACCCAGAGAATCTCCGCACGGGAAATCCGCATTTGAAGGGCGAATATACTCACAATTTCGGAGGCTCTGTTTCGCGCGAGTTTTCATCCAAGTGGTTCAAAAGCATCCATCTCTCTTATGGATACGCCCTCACCGACAATGCAATTGAACGCATTACCACCGTTGATGACAACAACATCTCGACGACGACCTACGAAAACATCGGTCGCAACAGCCGGCACGGGGTCAATCTTCTGTTGCGGCTGCAGCCGGCACGTATCCTGCGGCTGAATCTCGGAGGCAGTTACATGAATACCACCTACGAATTTGCTTCGGCTCCCTCCAACACGATCAACAGCTTTTCGGCCGATGCGAGTGCCACGCTGTCGTTGTGGGGAGCCAGCATCTACTGGGGATGCCGGGCCCGTCCCTACACGATGTCGGCCCAGAGCCGTGACTTCACGATGTATCCGGACATGGAGCTACAGGTGTCGCGCTATTTCACGAAACCGCATCTGGGCGTCAGCTTCTTCATCACCGACCTGTTGCATCGCAGCCGACAAGTCCGTGAGGTGATCGGCGCCGAGACCTTCACGCAAACGGGTTACCGGCAGGTGTTGGGACGGATGTTCTCGTTCTCTGTTTACTGGCAGTTCGGCAAGTTCCGGCAGCCGCAGGCGATCGAGAATGAGGCCTACGACACGAAGCGGGCCGGGCTGTTTGAATAGGAATTGACGGCAGATGAGGGGCGGCCATGATTGATGTGGAAATTACACATAAAAAGGTAATGGCCCGGAATGCGAAAGAATATTAAACTCGCCTGTTTAGGCGGGAGCATTTGTATCCAGGACATCTTACAGCGTTGCTGCAAGGTAAGATGGCTGCTCTTTATCGCTTTTTGAGCCTATAACGCGGTAATCCCTTATGACATTCAGAAACATGCTGAATCTGGTGATGTTTCCGAACACATAGAGTAAATCTAAACGATTGGGAATTTAACGATGTGCAAGATACAAAGAGATTTCTACATCGGCAAATTTATCATTTAAACGTAATTTGAGGCAAAGTTAATCATCAAGAGCAATATTACTATAAAGTCATAATCTGGATGTTAAATTCACATATAGATGATTGTTAAGGGGCAAAAATCACCCGGGAATCAATCAGTTTCACAGCGCCATCCGCCGTTGTGTCTCGGGCTTCGAGAATCATTCGGTGGGGGCCCGGCAGGGTTGCTTCGGGTAGTTGACCTGCCCAGATGTGCGGAGAAGGAATATTGCGGTGGGGCGAGCGATGTGCATATTTCGATTGTAGGTAGCCCTGCTGGTTGCGTAGTCTTGACCGCAAGACCGTTGGTGCGGCCATGATTGTGTGCGTTAGCGTTTGCCAGGCACCATTGTCGATCCGCATCCGAACCCGAGTCTCCGGGCCTCCGGCGAAGAGGTTCACCACAACGCTTCCCGTAGGCAGGGAGGACAGGTCTTCGATCTCCCGGTCCTGTGGATTGCCATCGACTATCCATACGTCAGCTTGGAACGCTTCGTCCAGGCCGATACCCTTGAACCGGAATGCATATTCTGTTTTGTCAAAATCGATACGGAAATAGTTGCGTGGGGTACCGCATGGTTGTAGCGAGCGCGGCACCAGATCGAGGTCTTGTTCTCCGGTCCAGAGCAATCCGCAGACCGCTCCGGCAACCAACTCCTGTACGTTTTCCGACAATCGTTTCCGGAAGACTGAGTGGGTGTGTCCCGAAAGCAGCAGACAACGGCGTCCATCGAGCAGTGCAAGCACATCGTTCTTGTTTTTGACGGTTGCCATCGGAATATGCTGCGCGATGACCACAAGTTTCTCTCGCGGCACCCAGGCCAGATCGTTGCGCAGGAACCGTAATTGTTTTTCGGTTAGTTTTCCGACATAACCCCGACGGCCAACCGTAAAGACATTGTTGAGTATGATGAAATGGACCGATCCGTAGTTGAAGGCATATGTGTCGGCACCGAAGGCCGAATTGTAGTGAATGACTGCCCGGACGCTGTCCATGTCTCGGTCGTGATTACCCGGAAGTGTCCATGAAGGCATAGGGAGTTTGTCGGCCAGCTCTCTAAAAAGCGGAAACAATGTGCAATCGTCGTTTACCAGGTCTCCCAGGAAGAGCGAAAAGGCAATGTCGCTGCGGGCTGATAATTCCGAGAAAAAGGTACGTGAGGCATAACCAGCTTCAAGTGTGTCACCGAATTGTACGTCGCCCACAGCGGCGATACTGAAACAGTCGGGCTGCCGGCGGCGCACCAGTCCGAAATCGGCATTGCTGGCTGTCGTACTGTCGGGGTAGTATCGGAACCGGGTGTTGCAAATTCCGCCGTCAGGAAATTCGTAGCCGGACGGAAGGATCGGGAATATGCTGCTGTGCGCCGTTGCAGGAAGAGTGTAGCGGCCTTTTCGGTCGGTAATGACAATCGTGTCGCCGTCGGATACGGGGATACCTTTCAGAACGCGCTCTCCCCTGTCTCGAATTCCATTGCCGTTGCGATCGAGAAAGACCGTTCCCGAACGTCCTGGCTTGATTGCCGCCTGCGGCGGTGCAGCAAGTATCCCTTGCGTTAGAATAAATAATATCAGAAGGTTGAAAATCAACTTCATGGTCATATATTTGGTAAAATAATGCGAGCCTCAAGGCCCGCATTTTTAATTGGAGGATGATACTAATGGACGGTCAAATGAGCGGTTTCCAATGTATGTAATCCAATCCCCAATGGTTAGCATCCTTTCTAATCTGTCATCAGAAATCAAAATCCCGAAGTATGATTCAACCTCTAACTTGAAATCGATAATATCCCATTCATCCATTCCTAAATCGTCTATTAAGCGGGTTGACGAGGTTATCATAAATTCTGGGAAGCCAGTTTTTAAGGATAATGTTTCTTTGATCCAATCTTCGATATCAACTGATACTGGTTGTTCAGGATCAGGATCAGGATTAGGAGTTATCGGGATGTCTGGCGGATCAATCGGAGTATTTGATTCAGTTTGTGATGCTATGTAATCAATCAGATTTTCAATTGTTACAATATTTTCGATAGCTTCATCAGGAATCTCTATGTCAAACTCGTCTTCGACAGCTATTATTAATTCTACTAAATCCAAGCTATCCATTCCCAAATCTGTATTCAGGTTGGAATAAGTATCCACCTGACCTTTGGAAATATTAATTTGATCTTCAAGTATCCGTATCAGTTTACTGAAGATTGCCGGATGCGATGAAAGATTCGTGTTTATATGAAACACTAAATCCTCTATTGTTATCAGGTCATCAATGGCCTCGTCAGGGACAGAAATTCCGAATTCCTCCTCGACTGACATGATTATCTCAATAAAATCTAAACTGTCAAGGCCTAAATCGTTTCTGATAATCGAACCTAATTGGATCTGACTTGGAGAAATATTTGCATGATCACAAATAATTTCTTGGACTTTTTCAAAGACTGTCCTTGTAATTGTTATATTTGATCGCGTAGTTCTAACTTTCTCGTCGTTTTTTATATATGTTGATCCATTATTTAATAACACTAAATCTTGAGTCTGACACGATGATATCGAGATTGTTACCGCAAGAGCAAGGGCCATTGCATAGGCCCTTGCTGTGCGAATCTTTTTTTTCATAAGTTGTAAGGTTAGTAGGGATAGAGGTGACTCAAGGTTATTCTGCAGTAGCCAATTTGTAGAGACATATCTTGGCGGGGGCGGTAACTACATCATCGTTTTTTTCTTCCTGGACATAATAGGCAAGATAAGCTGTGCCATCCTTCGTGAATTTGCATTCAAACTCATCAAAAACAGGTTCTGAACTGATCTGTACCGGAGTAGTCCAGTCTTTTGTCTTCTCGTCGAGAGAAACAACTTGTAGCAGTTTGGCGTCTTCTGAATTTCTATAGACCATATATAACTTACCTATAGGGCTTATTGCGATGCGGCAAGTTCGTCCGGCAGTATTACCAGGAGATGGAATTGCTGAGCCGACACGATTGATCTCCTTTGTTTTGGCGTCAATCTTGAGGACTTGGGGGCTGTATTCGTAGCAAATTCCGAGGTATATGTTGCCTTCATCATCGATTTGCATATCCGGACAATAGAGCGGGAACGAATGATATGTGGCAGGTTCTGTGCCGGGTTCGGAAGACGGATACGCATATTCCTCGATCAGAGTACTCCATGTTCCGCCTTTGTATGTATAAATGGAGAATGAATTAGGTGAAACGGGATTCAATACAAACAGATACATTGTTCCGTTTTTAGTGCGTGCGATGGGCCAATATCCTCTGGCTATATTGCGTCCGGGAATATCACCGGTCGTAGTCCAGGCGTTGCCGTCATAAGTGGCTACATCGATCAAGCGTCTTCTTGTATTCGGGTTTCTGTTGTCATTCACCGTGAATACAAATATTTTTCCATCAATTGCGGCAATGGTAGGACCGGCTTGATTGGCTGATCTTTCGATTGTATTGCAGACTTCAGCCCATACGCCGCCTGTTTTGGAGGCTACAGTTCCGCTAAGCGTCTCACTCTCATAGAAGAATATGTAGGGCTGTCCGGAGTTGTCGATACCCAATCCTGGATATTGGCCTTTCCGATTCACTACGGTTTCGCTTGTGATCGTATTTCCATTCAATTTAGCGAATGTCACCGCATTTTCATTTGTCACTGCAAGGCAAGGAAGATTGTCTGTTGGATCTATCTCTAGGCGAATAGCACTTGCATCCTGCTCCCACTCTCCGACCTTGGTCCATACGGCCTCCGGCAGTTCGCTTACCGTTACGGTGTAGAGGGCGTTCTTTTTGCCGAGGCTTACCAGATAGTCTATCGGATCACTGAAATCGTTGGCTGTCGTGCCACTGATCTGCGTCGTGCCGTTTACCGTCACTGTCGATTCTCCGTCAGCCGTTTCGAACGTTGCGACAAGTGCCGAGAGGTCGGTGTCGGCCGGTACCCTTACGCTGATCGCGGTGCCGGAGATCGAGCCGGTGTAATCCTTTACCAAATAATCGGGATTGTTTTCAGCCTTGAAGCTGAATGCCGTGATTTTGGCCTCACCTGTCGGACCTTCCTCTTCTCCGGTTTTGTCGTCGCTGCATCCTGCGGTGAACAACGCACCCAGGAAGCAAATCATGGATAAATACTTTTTCATATTTGTATGGATTAAAGGTGATGATTACATGTTTATTTTTCGTATCGTATGCTGCCGGGACAATTGGTCGGGGCCCGGAAATCCGATCGTAAATCCAAGGTTGGTATTTTCGATACGGATCGTCACCGTGTTGTCCTTCGACGTATCGACCTCATTGGGCAGCCAGCGGATACGGATCGGCATGGAGTAAACACCCGGTACGAAGACGACCTGACTGCCGGTGGTCATACGTTCGAAATCGACCCCGGCCTTCAGCCCGTCGCCGACTGTAAACGAGTAGTCCACGACAAGGTTCTCGGTTAACTCTTTCGAACTGAGGCAAATGTTGTATGTGCGGACAACCGTCGCCTGGGATGATACGGTCGACGTTGCAGCATAAGAGTTGTCATCGGCCTGTATAATGTAGACGAACGGGTGGTCATATGGCTCGTCCTTTTCGCAGGAGGAGAGCAGCATGGCTGTTGCTACGGCCAGTATAAAACCTATTTTTTGAATCATAGCGCTTGTTTTATGGAATGTTTGTTTACTCTGCACCTTCGTATCCGGGATTCTGCTTCATCGCAGAATTGGAATCCATTTCCAGTTGGCAGATCGGTAGCACGAAGCGATAATCGGGATAAGCGAGATATTTCGTTGTTGCCGGAGACTCTTCATCGCGCTCCAGATTCTGATGACGCCTTGCGATGTCCAGCAGCCGATGTCCCTCGAAACAGAGTTCGCGCATGCGTTCCCGCTCGATCAGCGTGTCCATTTCATCCTGTCCCGAGTATTCCAGCACGATGTCGCCCTCCGATTTGTTCGTTGCGCGTGCGATCAGGGCCTTCAGGTCGGAGGCGGCACCATCGAGATCGGGATTTGTCCGGTTGCAGAGTGCTTCGGCCCGGATCAAGTACATTTCCGAGCATCGTACAACGAACGGATCACTGTGACCGTAAAGTCCGTTGTTATCCTTTTTATATTTATCGTTGACGTAATATTTCACGCAAGCGTCCATTTCGTATCCGTGTATATCGTCTTCATAACCTTCATAAACAGGATCGTAATGCAGCAGCCGCTGGCGCCGAATATCGTCTGGGTCGTCGAACTGTGCCAGCAGTTTCGCTGAAGGTACGGCTTTCGGAGAGTTGGATGGATCGTAGAGTTTGCTTATCGACGATGATTTGTCGTAGCCGCTCATCCGAAGTATCGCCTCTTTGCCTTTGTTCTCGTGCGGGTAACGGAACATCATTTCGTATTCGGCGTAGGGTGTCAGCGGCACCTCTTCGATGACCTCCGAGGCATATTGTTCCGCCAGGTCGTAGTTGCCCATGTAGAGGTAGACACGGGCCAGCAATGCCCGGCATGCCGTTGCCGAGGCATAATATACGTCGGTTTCACCTGTCTTTTCGAGTGTCATCAGCGCCGTATTGAAATCCTCGATGATCTGCACATAGGCCTCCTTCAGACTGCTCCGGGCTATTACGTCGTTGAAACTTATCGGGTGTATGGGCAGGGGAATACCCAGATGCGAGGCGTCTGTCGTGTAAGTATAGGTCTGGCAGTAGGCATTGCAGAGGTTCAGGAACATGAGTGCTCGGATGAAATATGCGTGTGCAATGATCCGGTCAATCTCATCCGTATCGTTCGGATAATCGTCCTTCAGGTCGGGACCGTAATAGATGATATTGTTGGCGTTTGTGACTACACTGTAAGCACCTCTCCAGAACATCCGCGGATAACCGGCGTTGTCTTCAGGTAGTGCCAGGAAGTTGTAAATATCTGTTTGAGCCTCCTCGGCGTTGGGCGTGGTATCTACCAGGTCGCTCGCCAGATCGGGATAATTGATCGCGTAATCGTCGTAAAATGAGTAGGTGGCACTGTATAAGCCGTAATATGCACTCTGCAGGCCCGTAAGCTCCGCAAAAAAAGAGGGGGTCGTGCTTTTGCCAATGTTTTCGACTTCGAGAAAGCTGCTACAACCAGCCGTGCTGGTCACCATTACAATTAAAATGTATGTTGTTATTCGTTTCATAGATTCGAATCTCAGAAGGTTATAGAGAGATTGGCCGAATAGGTTGTGGTCATCGGGTATCCGGAATTCATGATTGTTTTATAGCTGTTTTTCCCGCGCTTTTGATCGGGAGTCCAAAGGTAGACGTTGTCGCCGACCAAAGAAATGCTCATCGCCTCCATTCGCAGTTTCTTGCACAGTCGTTTGGGAAAGGAGTAAGTCAGAGCGATGTTTTGCAGGCGGATGTTAGTCATACGATGCAGGAAACGGTCGGTGTATGAGGTTGCTTTCATATCATTTTTGTAGGCGATGCGGGGGCTGGTGGCCAATTCTCCCGGGGCCGTCCAATGGTTCAATGCTTCAAGCGGTGCATTGGATTCAATGATGTCATATCCCGAATTTAAGGTGTAACGGTCCAGAGCGGTGTATTGCCAGCCCCCGATTGTGTAGTTCAGCATGAATCGCAGCGAGAACTCTTTCCATCGCAGGATATTGGTCATGCTGCCGAAAACATCCGGATTGGGCGTCCGCCCATCCGAAACTCGGTTGTCGTAGTTGTAGACTTTGGTGATATTGCCGCGTTTGTCGTACCACATGGGCCGTCCGTCTGCAGGGTCGATGCCGGCCCAACGGATCAGGCTCCATTCATTTTTGGCGCGCCCCACTTCCCAGACGCGCTCTCCAAAACTCTTAGTGATTCCTTCATAGAGGCTCAGAATTTTATTCTGATTGTGAGCGATGTTCAGTTCGGTTTGCCAGGAGAAATCTTTGTGGACGATGTTTGCCGAGGTGATGGTGATCTCATAACCCCGGTTGCGCATCTTACCGACATTACGCATGACAGCGTCCTCAGAGATGATTGACGATACACGGCTTTCAGTCAACATGTCTGTTGTGACGTTGTTATAGAATTCAAAGTCTACCATCACGCGTTTGCAAAGTCCGACGCTGAGTCCCACATTGGTCATGTAGGTCGTCTCCCACGTCAGTCCCGGATTGGATACTGCACTTTGTTTGGCGCCGATATTTCCTTGGTAGGAGTAGCTCGACGATAGGGAATAAGTGCCGTAGGCCGACGATGTGTCAACGCGCGAGTTTCCGCTGGTACCGTATGAAGCCTTGAGTTTCAGGGTGTCGAAGATATTGCTCCTAAAAAACTTTTCATTATGGATGCTCCAACCGATACCTACCGAAGCGAACGTTGCCCAACGGGAATATTCGCCGAAAGCGGAGAAACCCTGACGCCGTGCATTCACCGTCATGTAATAACGGTTGTCGAAGGCATAGGACACCTGTCCCAAATAGGAAAGAGACCGGGAATAGGTGGTATTGCTTGATCCGCTGATATTGGCCGAGGGGACATACGCGATCTCTTTGATTTGGTCGTTAATGAAATCATACCCGGATACGTAGAGATTACGACCTTCCTCATGCTTGAATTCAATGCCGGCCAAGGCTCCGATTCGATGCTTCCCAAATTCGCGATCGAAATTGATGCGATTGACGCTTGCCCAATTCAGGTTGAAGACGCCACTCCGTCGCGAAATGCCGGACGGTTCGTTTGCATAGTATCCCGACAAGTTAGTGCGGGCATAGTATAACGCCTCGTAGGTCCCAATATAGTTGGAAACGAACTGTGTAGTAGCTGAAAGCCCCTTGATTGGTTCCCATTTGAGTGAAGCGTTTATGCTGGCGTTCAGCGCCCGTTGTCGGTTGTCGTTCTGGTCACGTTCCGGCAGATCGTTGGAGGTGAATTTCACCTGAGTCGGTTTGTATTCGAAGAACGAATCCCTACTGTAATAGTTGTACAATCGGTAAGTATGTCCGTCGTTCTCATATGGTGAGAAGATTGGTAGCGTTTCGTAGTAATTGCGCGTCGATGGAAATGTATCGTTGATATTGTATGTTCCGCTCAAGATCAGCGTTGCTTCGAGTCCATCGAAGAATGTGTAGGTCGAATTGGAACGCAGTGAGATACGCTGCTGCTTGTTGCCCTTCAGGATCATATCTTCACTGTAGTAACCTGCTGAGATATAGTTTTTCATCCGCTTGGTGCCGCCGCTGGCGCTCAGGTCCACCTGAAAGGTTTGACCCGTATCGAGATAGAGCTTATGCCATTGGGTGTCGGTTGTGGAGTAGCTGTTGTACTCGCTGTCCTGATAGGGGAAGGCTGAAATTGGATAACCGGCGTTAACCCACGCTTCCTGGGCATATTCCATGTATTGCGAAGCGTTGAGCATCTTGTAACGGGTACTCTCGTTGGCGAATGCGACGCCGTATTTGAAGCTGACGTTGATATTGGTCTTCTCCATACGGCCTTTCTTGGTGGTGATGAGAATTACGCCGTTGGCGCCGTCGGCACCGTAGAGGGCTGTGGTCGAGGCATCCTTCAACACCGTGATTGACTCGATATCGTTTGGGTTTATGAACGAAAGGGGACTGATTGTGTACTCGGTTCCGATGCTCAGTCCGGTGATTCCTCCCGTGTATATGGGGGCTCCGTCTACGACCCACAGTGGCTCATTCGAAGCACTGAGAGATGCATCGCCACGAATGCGTACGGTCAGGCGTGCGCGCATGCTTTCATCGCTATTGTTGAATCCTTTAGATACCTGCATACCTGGTACCATGCCGTCGAGCAAGTTGTCCACTCGGCTTACAGGCATCAATTCAAGTTTTTTGGAACTTACCTGATAAGCGCTACCAACCAGGTCCTCACGGCGTTGCACGACGCCATAACCCGTTACGACAACCTCGTCGATTTCTGTATCGGGTTCAAGCTTGATTTTGATTGTTTCCTGAGTGGTGATTCCGATTTCGCGGGGTTTCATCCCGACGTAGGAGACCACAAGAATGACGACCTTGCCCGTGTTGGGGATCGTCAATGTGAATTTTCCGTCCGTATCTGTGTGAATTCCCTTCGAGGTGCCTTTGATCATCACCGTTGCACCGATCAAAGGAATGCCTTGTGCGTCGAAGATCTGTCCGCTGATTTCGCGGGTTGTCGCACTTTGGGATGTGGATTGTGCCTCTGACGATGCTAATCTGTAGTTACCTGAATAAGGGGTTGAATTCCCCCCCCCTGCCAGAGAAGCGTCGGCGATTGTCAAGGCACACATTAATAAAATGGTACGCCTCAAGATACGGCGAAACCCTGTGTGGGAAACAATAAAAGCGCCTTTCATATTATAAAAATTCGGGTTGCTATCGAGGAATCGGGGTCATGTGACTGTAACTCCCAACCGTTTGTCTAACAAAAATACGCAAAAAATAAGAACAAATGCACCAGAAAAAGATAAAAAAACGCATGTCGTGACAATAAATGCGTATGTTTTGCGTTTTAATTTCATTTATGTTGAAAAAACGCTCTTGACCTTATGGATCGTAAGCGTCCATTATGGCGTCTTGTATTGAAATGCAGAACAATATAAATATATCACTAATTCTCTGAAAATCTTAACGAGAGAAATCAGTAAATATATTAAATCTGCACTTTAATTTCCGCCAGACGTTTTTTCGAGAAGGTTCTTCCCCGGGCAAGGAGTCGTAATGGCAAATACTGTTGACCTTGACGATCCTATTGCAGACTGACTCCCTCAAACATGCATGAAAAACTGGCGCTCTGTGTGATTAATCATTGGCAAGCGCTTTTCGCAGGCGGTACAGCAGCAGGTTGTAATGGGCCCGATCGGCTGCATTGGCCATGGCTGTCTTCCGGACGAGGAGCTTTTCGCTCTGTTGGGCCATTTCGTACCAGAGGGACGGTGTTTCGTCAATGGTCCGTATGTTGACCCGTTTCTGCCAGTTGTATCCGGCCTTTCCGAACATGCGCTGCCCGACAGCATCCCAACCATAGGTGTCGACAGCCTGCATCAACAACGCTTCGGGCAGAGGCGTCTCTTCAAACAGGACGAACTGATGGACGGAGGGACGATAGGCAGTCGCGGCAGTCAGCGACTTGCTGCCGGACGAAGAAACGCTCTTCGGCGCAAAAGCCGAGATGCAGGCCTCTACAAAACGGCTTTGCATCATGCGCTCGGCTGCAGTGAGAGACTTGTTGCTACGGGAAGGCTTCCACACCCGGTCGTAAATCGTTCCGAGAAACTCCTCGGGCATATAGGCTCCGTCTCGGGCAACATGAGATGCCAACACGACAGACTTGAGTTTGTCGAGCAGATCATCGAAGGTTTCGGAGACGAATTCCGACTGATTGTCCACATGCAGCGACTGCCGCTCCCCGACCGGCGTATGATCGATCCAGTCGCTGTCGGCCAGACGGTCGAGCACCCAATGAACCGCTTGCCGCTGACGTTCGGCATCGACGGCCACCACCCGGGGCTGATCCGTCCCGTCATAAAGCATGATCCCTCCGATATTGAGCAGGACAGCCTGCACATAACGGTCATATTGTTTCAATAGAGCTCCATAGAGCTCCTCCCGGTGCTGGTAGTCGGCATCCTCGGCATCCGGGATCCAGCCATCGAGATTCGCAAGGATGTATTTCAGATTGGCCACACCGTAATCGGAGGCCCGAAGGGGATCGTCGCCCAAATCTTCCTCAATGGCTGAGGGGTCGCAACGGAACGAAACTTGCTGTCGGCCGTAACGATAGAGCGGATCTCCGGCATGCTCTTTGATCCACCTCTCCAGCACGGGCTGCTCCTCCTTCATCGTCCGGGCCTCGGGGATAGGTCGGTAGGCGTACTGGACCAAATAATAGTCGTAGACGCCGAGATCCGGTGGGGTCAGACTTACGCCCTTGTCCCCGGGCTGAGCGACGTAGTTGAAGCGGGCATAGTCCATGATCGAAGGGGTGGTCCCATACCGTCTGGTGAACGTGGCGCTGCGGAGCGAATCAACCGGATAGGCGGCTGAAGCGGCCATGTTGTGCATGAATCCCAGACAGTGGCCCACCTCATGGGCGAGGACATACTCGAGCGACTCCATCATCACGTCGTCGGGCATGCGCACGGCACGAACCCGTTCATCGACCTGGGCCGTCTGGCAGAAGCGCCAGTTGTTGATCAGCTTGGCCACATCGTTGTAGACGATCACCGAGGCATTGATGATCTCGCCCGTCGAGGGGTCGACCCACGAGGGGCCCATGGCGTTGCTGACGGCCGTCGGGACGTAACGTACGCAGGAGTATTTCAGGTTGTCGGGATCGAATTCGGGATCGTCCTTTGGAAACATCTCCACACGGACCGCATCCTTGAATCCGATGGCTTCGAAGGCCTTGTTCCAGCGCAGGATGCCGCGGCGGGCGGCCTCGCGCCATACGGCGGGGAAGGCATCGTCGAGGTAGAAGACGATCGGCTTGACGGGTTCGGAGAGTTCCCCGCGCTGCCATGCCGCAGAGTCGCGCGGTTCGAGACGCCAGCGGTTAACCACCGAATAGGTTCCGATCTTGTCGGCGTCGGCGTTAAGGCTTTGGCGATTGGTCAGGAACGTACCGATGCGGCTGTCGGCCAGGCGGGGCCTCATCTTCTGCTCGGGGAGCAACAGAATGGAGTGGGTTGCCTGCACGTTGACGGGAGCATCGCGCAGAACGGTGAGCAGCCCGAGGAACGAGGTGGTGACCGAATAGGAGAGGGTTGATTTTATCGAGACGTTATCGTCGAATGCCTTGAGGACGTCGAAAGTGCACCGGTCGGACTTGATACTGGACTTGATGCTCAGCCCCATGGACGACCGGGTTCCCAACGGCGAGAGGTCGTCGAGACTTCGGAAGAGCGACGAGGCATCGAAGACTACATGTCGTTTGTCGTCCGATTCGCAAAATATTTTTTCGCCCCACACGGTCGGAGCAAGATTCGTCAGTGGAAGATTCCGGTTGTTCGTTGAATCGGGCACGTCCAGATCCGGCAGCACGGCAATCCGTTCGAGGAAGATCGAGCTGTCGCGCTCGACGAAACGGCCGTGGAACGGGGCGCGGGCCTTGTATCCGATGGTAGCCACATCTGTATCGCTGGTTCCGGTTACGGTTGCGGCGATCAACAATTCACGACCGAGGAATTGGCGCGGAATTTCGACATAGAGTTTTCCGTTAACCTTATGCAACGTCAGAAAAGATCCCTGAGCCGTTACGCACCCCTTTTCGGCTGAGAAAGTTTTGGTGTATTTCGATGCTTTTGGTTTCTGAGCCTCGGATTGTTCGGTTTTGTCTTTCTTTTTAGAGCGTTTTTTTGCCCAGGCAGGAGATTGTCCGACAAGCAGGATGCAAACCATCAATATGGCAAAAAAGCGGCAATTCATAAGGCATACAGTTTTTGCAAATATAAAGAATAATTTCATAAACTCGTGCATGCCCGGTAAAAAATCAGGATGAATTATCTCATTGTTATAAAGTTAACCTATTGGCGGAATTAAAGCGAATTGTATGTGCAGTATTCTGTATGTTGTTTATTGTTAATAAATTATAGATGGTTAAATATTGATTTATGGACATCGCATGCACGGTCTATAATTATAATTGGAGATGTGCCATCGATTTAATCGTACGTTGCAGGATATATATGTTCAGCCACAATTGAATTTGTTTGAAATAGCCACATAATTATGAAAGTAATATGGATTATTGTTGTATTTGCAAAAGTTTATTATCAACATTCCGTTTGCCTGTGGTTCTGCTGTCATAATTTACACCTGTTCAAGACTGTTCATTTCTTTGCGGCAGAAAGGGAAGGGCTACTTGTTTTTTAACTTCGCTGCGTCACGTTTAAGCTGCTTCGCCTCCTGGGCTTTCAGCCGCGCCTGCTCGTCGAGAGCCGCCCTTCTGTCGCGCCGTTCGCTTTATTGCAGCAAATACCTATTCTATGGAAAACAATACATTTTTTGTTAGGTAATCGACAATTGTGTTGTAGTTTGGATCCCAGCCTGGAATACGATCCTGATAGATTTCTTTATGATATTTTTTTGCCAGATAATTATAAGCCGCAATAGTTTTATTCTTATCTATAAGCTGTTTTTTATAAAAACTTTCATACTCTTGACTTGTTAAATTACTTTTCAAGATAGGAGAAATATCCACAAGCATCAAATATATACGATCTTCATCATTATTGTTTACATAGTCTCTAAATGCTTTATTAAATGATTGTAATTTAGGTTGTTCATCAAAAAATTCTTTCAACTCTCCTTTTAGTTTTTTATTGACAGCTTCGTTAGTAATTATAGCGTTTAAATAATTAACAAAATTCTCTATGGCTAAATCAACATTATGATTGTAGAAATAAATAAAATCATAGTTGTCCTTCAATATTGATTTGGCTTGATCTTCGTCACGTATTAGATATAGCATATTATAGGTTCCTCTTCGATATAAAGCATTTTTGACCTCAGATAAATATGCATCAAAAAAAACATCCAAAGATTTAGCGTTATAAATCTTCGTTAATAATTCCTCTAACGATGCATACTCGACCCCATTAATATCTATAAACGAAAGAGCCTCTCCTCGTTTAATACCTAAGTAGTCATTGTTGTATTTTCGACTTGGAGTCGGAGAAAAGAAAAAGCAACTGTCATTAGATAGAATCGTATTCCTAAAATTCGAGATATTTAATATCTTAGTCTCTCTTAATTGCCTGTCACTATATTCTCCTTGATAGTATCCCGGTCCAATACGATTATCATAAAGATAAGCTTTATCCTCTGTCACTACATAATAATCCTGCGCTGGAGTGCACTGAAGTGCATCCATAAGGCGCCCATAAAAATTAAATGGAGAGTAAACCACAATAGGCACCTTTTTCCCATTAGGAGCAACAGTTGTTTGAGAAAACAAACAGATGGGAATTAGGGAAAATATAGCGAGAATTAATAATCTTTTTACGTTCATAATCTAATTAATTAGCGATTTTCAATCAATTGTTTCCGCAAATTCTCCAGCCATGTTTGTTGTTGTGTGTATTTAATGGTTTTTACTTGTATATTTCTGACTTTGGAGCTCTCTTTTATCGTATAGTGTAATACGAAAAGAGTAATTAACCCTCCGATAATGGCACCGGCATAACTGCCCCAAAAGCCAATCCAATCGCTGGATTCCCCAACTATGGGAATTAACCATGGTAACGGATTGGTGCAGAATAGTATTATATTTACAGCAATAGGAGCAACGAGAATGATTGCAAAAATATATTTGTAATATTTTGATTCCATCATCAGACCATTTGAGATTTCAAATCATATGAATACGACTAATAAAGGTAGCGAAAAATCCTGAAAAGAACCAATATGTATCTTATGCTTTTCCCTATAGTTCGCCCTTCCCGTTTGGTAGCGACAAGCCAAAGCAGCCGGAGGGACTTTGCGCAAGGTTTGCCTGTGGTAACTCGTCCTGACCTTGCGCGGTCCGCCCGGCGGCTTATTTTTGCGTCAGAAAGGGAAGGACTACTTGTTTTTGAGTTTGGCGGCGTCGCGTTTGAGTTGCTCCGCCTCCTTGGCTTTCAGCCGCGCCTGCTCGTCGAGTGCCTCCTTGCCCGGAGCCAGATGCAGCCCGAAGCGTTCGGTCAGCTCGCGACACACCTTCGCATTGCGGAGCTTGATGTTGCGGTCGGAGATGGTCTGCCCGTGATCACCTACGCGATTGTAGACCAAATGGCAATGGGGATGGGGCTGGTCGAGGTGCCGCACCAACAGAAACTACGTGTCGACAATCCCCATGCGCTGCATGTATTCCTTTGCAATCTGTGTCATCCGCTCATCGGTGAGCTTCGGGGCATCCTCCGGCGAAAACGACAGGGAGATATGTCCGACGTTCTGTTGCAGGCGGGGATTGAGGCGCGCCTGATCCTCGAAATCCTCGACCATCTCCCGCACGGGCCAGGGCGCGGAGCTTGAAGTTGCAGGCGGTGTTGCACCGCAGGGTGATGCGGTACTCCTGTTTTCGGGCGCGTCCCAAAGGCGGACGGCCCCCCTTTCTTCGGTGTGTTCATGGATTGGATTTTTTGAGTTGAGACCATCGGGATAGGGCCTTGCGGCCGGTTTTTGGCTGACAAAAACACAAACTTGCATCCCTTAAACCTTCATTCCTCCCTTGGGTCGTAATTGCGGTTTTCGGGATTTGGTCTTTGTCTCTTCCGAATCATTCCGAAGCCGTTTGCTGGCGATCCAAAAGTCGTTGAGATCCTTGTAATCACGATAGAGATGCGCATGGTCGATCACCTGGCTGCGGGGACACCGACGGGTCAGTTCGGCGAGGGTACGACGTCCCGCTTCGTCGTTATCCAGAAAGGCATGGATCGTCGGATGCCGTTCGAGGAAAGGGAGCGCCTTCGGCAGGTTGACCACCGAGTTCAGCACCGCGGCGTCGATGCGCAGTCGTTCGGGATGTTTTAGCGAAAGATAAGCGAGGAAATCCATAAATCCCTCGAAAGCGATCACCGTGTCGGAACGGTTATCGAAAGTGGTGATATGTTTGGGCGAAGAGCTTCCCTTGAAGCGTTCGGACCGCAGCTCCCAGCCTCCGCAGTCATTCCGGAAGCCGATGGCGAAAAAGCAGTGGTTGCGGACCTGATAGCG
Organism: Alistipes sp. An116; assembly: GCF_002161005.1. NCBI lineage: Bacteria > Pseudomonadati > Bacteroidota > Bacteroidia > Bacteroidales > Rikenellaceae > Alistipes > Alistipes sp. An116. The sequence continues at coordinate 131,938 of NZ_NFLR01000004.1, read as the reverse complement.
TACCTCCCGACAATACGCCGATGCAATCCCGGACACAATGCCGCGTGAGGCAAGATATCCGAGCAGGGCCGGATGGCGCAGAGGAGCATCCGAGAGGATACGGAGCGCCGGTTGGGAATGCGGGCTCTCGGTCGGCACGGCATATCGCTCGCAGATACGGGAGGCCAGGAGGCTGACGGTACCTTCGGCCGCGTGCTGCAGGTGCTCGAAGGCTTCGCTGCGACTGCATCGCTCCAGGCGCATGATGAGCGCGAGGAGCGTGCCGCCCTCACCGATCCCGAAGTCATACCAGAGATCCTTCTGGTAGTTCACCTTGAAGCTCGGCGTGCGCTCCTCGCGCAGGGGCGAGAGATACATGCCGTAGCCGTTTCGTTCGTACCGGGGCAGAATGCCGCGGCGGGCAAGATACTCCCGGATGGGGATCCGGGGCGAATATGGGGTGGTATTCATTTTTCCGTAAGTTTGTTGAGAAAACCGCGTAAAACGCAGTGAAAGAAAAGGTTGTCGTCTTACAACGTTCTTACACGGCGGGTGGCCCCGTAAGTCCGTAAGCGTTGTAAGATTTTGTAAGAGGATTTGTAAGAGATGTAAGAAACAGAGAATAAGCCGAATATCCTTCGCTTCCAACAATCTTACAGGCCGGAGACGTCGTTCAGCAGTTCATCAAGCAGTTTCCGTGTGACGGTATAGATCCGTGCCGTCTTGCTCTCCTCGCGGGTCGAGAGCGTGCGTTGTTGCAGAAAGAACAGCAGCCCCGGGATTTCAGTCTGCATCCGGGCAAGCAGCTGCTGGTCGTCGTGCGTCAGTGGCGGGATACGCCGCACCCAGTAGCGGGTCTCCGCCGCCTCGATCAGCACGGAATTGCGCTCGCTGGAGACCAGCAGCAGAACAGGCAGCCGCTGCAGAGGCCGCAAGTAGAGCAGCTGCAAATAGTCATACCCCATCTCGACCTGCTCGCCGAAGATGTGCGACAGGAAGCCGCGGATGTGCGGGAAATCCCCTTCGGCCGACTGGAAGGGAATCGGTTCGTAGCGGTTCAGAAAGCCGTGGATCTCCCGCAGGTAGTTCGTGTGGTCGGGAACCGTGCAGAATCCGTCGTACTTCGGAATGCGGGCCAGGTAATCCTTTCCGAAATCCTGGCGCAGGGTCTCGACATTCCACGCCAGAAGGGTCTCGATGCTCCGGCCGCTGCTCAACGGCTGCTGAACCCGCTTGTAGATGGTCATCCCCACGCGCAGATAGACCGCGCCGATCTCCTCTCGTTTAGCGGTCATGGCGGCCTCCTTTCAGGATTTGTTGCACATCCGCCACACGATAACGACGCTGCCCGCCATACTCCACGGGAACAAGATAGCCGCTCTTTGCCCAGCGCCAAAGCGTAGAGGAGTCGACTCCCAACAAGGCAATGGTCTGCTTGCGCGTGTACAGTTCGCCCGTTTGCGGCAAGGCTGGTGAGGCCAAGGGCGACGGAGCGACGGCTGTCAACTCCCGATGCCATTGCCGGAGATCCTCCAGACGGACGGTGACATGCACATCACCGCCCATTTCATACAATTGTTTCAGGTCCATAACTCGATCTTTTATCGAACCCAACAGCAGGTTCGGCAGCGAATATAGCAGGTGCCTCCCCTGCACCTGTTTTTGCAATCAAATCACTGCCGTTGCACCGGGAAACAATTTCATAAATAGCTATTTTACAGGCTATTGCAATCGCACACAAGCCAAACAAAAAATCCCTGCACCTCATCGGTGCAGGGAATATCGACAGAGAAAGATTCCGCTCCTATTGTTGGATATACTCAATGCCGTAACCGATCCGATCGCCCCGGAGCCGGACCTGAGGAACCGACTCCGGAATCGCTGCCATGCAGGCCAGATAAAGCAGCCGACGCCGTAAAATCAACCGATTCGACTCATCAAGGGCTTCACCCAGGATTTGATCCGTATAGGTGTAGACCGTCGAAAGTGCATTTTCGAGAATTTGTGTCTCCGGGGCCGGATCGCCGGGAATCACTTCGGAGATCGCGACGGTCGAATCCAAGCTCTTCTCATCCGTCGCATCGACTGCGACTCTTTCCAATTCCTCTTCCACGGTAGAGATCTCCTCCGGTTTGGGCTGCTCACGACGGAAACGACGGAAGAAACGCTCCGAGAGGTCCGCCGAAGTACCCATACTGAAATAGTAGAGTCCTGCCACGCAAAGCCCCGCGGGGACAAGCAACACAAGGGCCATCCAGAACGGAAAGCCTCGCGAAACCATGACGCAGAACAACACGATGAGGAAAAAGACAAGGACACTCGCCACAATCAAACGAACGCCGCATCGATCAACGGCACCAAGACCGTCACCACCCGGTCGTCACGGGTTTTGCGGGGAACATATTCAATGCAGTCCCCGATGATATTGGCATAGGTCATCTTGTAAAGGTCGCTCACCCGGCAGCCGATCATGCACTGAAAGACAAAGATATCGCGCTGCGTCTCCAGCTGCTTGTCATCCCCCATGTCCGCCTCGGCCAACTGTTTCCGCTCCTCGGTCGTAATATAGACCGGAGTGCCGTAAACGATCTCCGCGATCTTATACTGCTTGAACGGATCGTTCGACGGATCAACTTTTCAAGCCACTCCCGCGTAACGGTCGATTTATCATCGGTTGCCTCAATCGTGTGCTCGATCACGTCGACCAGCTCTTTCAGTTTCGCCCGCTTGGACAGCAGAGCGTTCCGCTCCTCGCCCGGGATATTCGGAACGTTGATGTCGTTCTTCTTGCCCCAGCGTTTGCGGTCGATCCAGATGCCCGACGGTACACGCAAACGCAGTTCCCGCGAAATGTAAACCCGAAAATTGACCTGAGACTCCCCGGCACTGTTCTCTCCCTGAACCAATACATACGTGACTTTTGCCATAGACTCACCATTTGATGCTTTGCAAGTATATGATTGATATTTGAATACAGCAACAAATCCGTGTCCGCACCGTGTCCGCATTTATGAAAAATGCCTAAAACAGGAAAGATCAATATCCATTCGTATGAATATTAAAAGACTATAATACAAATAGTTATGAAACAATATAAAATTCAACGGGACGGCAGGCCATCCAGGTCGAGGTAACGCTGCCGGCCGGTGTAGGCATAGAGCAGCATGGGGAGTTTGAGCTCCTCCATGCAGGTTACGCCGTGCATGGAGAGACGTTTGTCTGGCGGCCGGCATTGCCATTCCGATCCTCTTCCTGCTGCTGCTCTGAAGCCGCTGTCCGGGAAGAGCTCACCTCCCGGGCTGCTGAGGTCGCCTCGGAGGGCTGACAACAAAAACGGGACGATCCCCAGAGGTTCGTCCCGTTTTTTCATGCATTGCGTCCAGCCATCAGGCCCCGGCCTGCGTCACCTTCAGACGGAAGAGCTCGACTCCGTTCTGACCCGTCAGCAGGACATCCAGCGAACGGTCCGAACCGGTCTCATTCGCCGAAGAGGGATAAACAGTCCAGGTCCCATCTACACCACGATACTGGGAGTCAAGCCACGGCTCCGAAACTTCGGTCGTCGTGCCGACCTCGACAAACTTCACCTCACAGCTACCATCGGCTACCACACCAAACACCAACTTGGAGGCTGTGGATGCATCCTTCTGGAACGAGACTGCATGGGGAGACTGATACACCTCGGTACAATCCGCATCCATAACGGTCGCCCATGTCGCCAGAGGCATATCCTGATTGACATGGATCACGAAGGGCTCCGCATTCCCCGACGAAATCTTGACCATCGCACCACTCTGCATCGAAGATGCCGCATTGGGCTGGAAAGTGAGAATCAACGCCTCGCCGCTTGCGCCCGAAGGGGTCTTGATCGTGCAATAGGCCGGGAGGTCTTCCTCATTTTCAACCGGATCACCTCTCCAGTCGCAGAATACGGCCGTCCACTGATGGGCCGTAGTGGTCACCGTTGTTATCGGCACGTCACCGCCTGCGGCCGGTGCCATGAACGTATAGGAGCCATACGAATCCGCAGCCAACGAAATCGACATTTCGGTATTCTCCGGCTCGATGAAGTCCTGCTTCACGGTAAACTCAACCGGCGTGAGCGACCCCGCCTGGATGGCATACGTGGCCGTGCGGAATGCCGTCCCGTTGTTGTCGCAGGCCTCGACCGAGATCTCCGAGGCACTCTCCACCTTCACGATGCACCAGCCGGCATCGGCCTCGTCGGCCGAAGCCTTGACTTGCGAAACCCGGATCTCCGAAACCGCGGCATCGGTCAAGATCTCGATCGTCTGCTTCTGGCGCGTAGCCGGGAAGGTGAGGGCCACCTGAGCCGGATTCTTGAGTTCAAGACGGGTTGCCGCCGGCGCCACATCCTTGTTATCGTCGCTGCTGCAGCCGACGAATGCCAGTGCCGCAAGGGCCAGCACCGGGGTCAGAAATTTCATCTTTTTCATAACCTGACTTTTTTAGGGAATCATTATCGCTTATTTCGCATTCTCGAAGGCCGATTCGATCTTCAGAATCTGGTAGGCGTAGAAATCGCGCGTACGGCTGTCGCCCGATCCGCGACGCTGGCGGTAGAGGTTCAGCACGCGGCGCAGCGTGGCCGTATAGAGCGGCTGCCCGACCTGCATCGAAAGGGCCGGACCCTTCATGTCGTGGCGGTAATAGGAGATCTCGCCCGCCGAAGCCGCATGATCGTGGTTGCACTCCGGGTGGTTGCAGATGAACGGAGGCAGCGCCTCGTCGGCCATCCGGGCCAGGGCGGCCATCGACTCGTCTTCCGCAGCCGTTCCGTCGACATAGACGCTCAGCTGCAGCTCCGTACCCGAGGAGCCCGTCAGACCGCTGTTCTTGAGCAGCGCCGCAACGGCCGCACCCTGCAGGTTCATCTCCTCGATGGTCAGTGAACCTCCCCGGAGAGCCGAAGCGAAGACCGTCTTATAGGCATCGCTCAGGTAAGTGTCCACACGGTAGATATCCTCCTGACCCGAACGCTCGCCCTGATAGATGCCGCCCAGCGTCGCCGGACTGAAGATCTTGTTGGCCACGCTGGCCGCCGCATTGTCAAGAATCGTCGACGGCTGGCCCAGCTTGTCCATCATCTCCTGCGGCAGCAGCCACGACCGCGCCGTGAGCACCTGCTCCACCAGCCAATCCATGGCCGCCTTCTGACGCTCGCGCGGCAGGTAGCTCATCGCACGCAGCGGGCGGCCGTCCTGTACCAGATCCTTGTACACCACGCCGCCCAGGTAGGGCATCACGTGCATCAGATAGCGCGTATACTGTCCGATCACGGCCGAATACATCGACTGGATCTCCTTGTAGTCACGATTCTCCTCGGCAAACCACCGGCAGAGATTCGCAATGATATACTTGCAGTTCTCAATGCCGTAGTTGCCGGCCTTGATGTGGTCGTTGCCCAGATCCTCCGACTGGTCGGTCGGGTCGCGCGTCAGGAAGATCTGCTGTGCGCCGAACTCGTACATCGGATCGTCGTTGTGTGCGGCGATCAGCGCGTTGAGCAGCGGAAGCTCCTCCTCCGCATCGCGCGTCTGCTCGAAGATGCGGTAGCCCCAGTTGATGGCGTGGATGTCGTAGACGCCGATCACGGGCGGAACCATCCGTACGCCCCGTTCGAAATCACCCCGCTGGGCAATGTAGTTGTTGCGGGCGTAGTCCATGATCGAGGGGGTCGTACCGTACTTCTGCGTGAACGACGGGCTGCGCAGCGAATCCACCGGGAAGGCATAGCTGGCTCCCATGTTGTGCATCAGTCCCAGCGTATGGCCCACCTCGTGGGCGGCCACGTAACGCAGCGACTCGCGCATCACGTCATCGTCGAAGACCTTCTTGCGCACTCGTGGATCGGCGGCGCTCGTCTGGGCGAAACGCCAGTTGTGAACCAGCGAGATGACGTTGTGATACCAGATCACGTCGGCCACCAGAATTTCGCCCGTCCGCGGGTCCGTGTAGCTCGGGCCCATGGCATTGGCCACGTCCGTCACGGCATAGCGGATGCAGTTGTAGCGGATATCGTCCGGATCGAACGACGGGTCGTCGGGATAGTCACGCGCCTCGACCACGTTCTTGAAGCCGGCCGCCTCGAAGGCCCGGTTCCAGTCCTCGATGCCCTGCTTGACCGCATCGCGCCACTTGTCGGGGAAGGCGCTGTCGACGTAGAAGACAATCTTTTGGGCCGGTTCGACCGGTTCGCCGCGGTAGTACTTCTCCCACTCGCCCTCCTTGGGCTCCACGCGCCAGCGGTGGATCATCGCATGCGTGAGAAGCTTGTCCTCCGACGAGGTGTAGGTGTAGAACTTCGAGCTGAAGTAACCCACCCGGTTGTCCTGGTAGCGGATCTTCATCGGCTCCTCGGGCAGCTCGAGAATCGAGCGCCGAACGGTCACCGTATAGCCGTTCGATTCGGTCGAATAGTTCAGGATGCTCGTAATCTCGAGGTTCTTCTCGAAGACCTTCACCTCCTTGAGCTTCGATCCCGAGGCGTCGTACGTCGCTCGCATCTCGCCCGGGACCATCGGACTCTGACGGATCGGCGTCAGCAGCTTGTCGTTCGAAACGAAGAACGACGTCACGTCAATGAGCAGCGTATCGTTGCGGCTCGCCTTGATCTTGAAGGTCCGCGTGATGGGATCCTGCACGTTGCGGCGGAACGAACGCTCGATCGGGTCGTTCGGTGCCACCCGCGCCCAGTGGTTCACCTTGTGCAGGTAGACGTTCGACGTATCGGCCGAAAAGCGGATCATGAAGGGTTCACCCAGCATCTGCCCGGCGACAAAATCGGTATTCTGACTGATCTCCGAAACCCGGTTGGCCAGCAGATAGCTGCCCTTCAGGTTGCGCGGCGTAATGGCCAGCAGCAGTTCGCCCTTCCTGGTCACGTAGTAGTCAAACAGGCCCGAACCCTTCTGGGCCCCCTTGACCGCCTTGTCGAACTTGTCCTCCTTTTTCACGGAGTCGGCCTTCTCGGTCTGCTCCATCTTCTTTTTCTTGCGCGAGAAGGGCCAGATCTGCTCGGCTTGCAACGGGCTGCAGGCCAGCAGTACCGCCGTCACAGCCAGAATCAACTTCCTGTTCATCTCCTGTAGCTTGTAAATAATTGATTATTAGATTATTGAATTTGAAGTTCCTTGAACCACAGCGACCGGATGGATTCGAAACCCGACCAGTCGGCATGTTTGTCGGCCGTCAGAGGGTGCGAAAGTCCCGACAACCTGTTTTTTAGGATTTGGCAATAGGCAAAATCTGGTGTTGTCGCTTTAAAGTTATATGTTTAATTTGGAAATAGCAAAATCAGTCGCGCCGGGACCCGGGCAAAAAAGCCATCCAAAAGGGCTTCTGAGGCAGTTTGTGGACAAAAAGTCACTCCTTCGTTTCTTCCAGAACCCGAAAGCGCAAAATCGCCCTGTCCCGTTACGAAATAAAACCGAATCCAAAGCCCGGAAGCGTTTTGTCCGATCCGCCCATTTTACTACCTTTGTAAAGCGTCCGGACAGACGACTCCGAAAACGGCGGATCCGGTCTTCCGAACGCGCCAAAACCCAACGGACCCTTAACCAGCCACGACATGAAGAAAAAGACGCTTCTGCAGGCGATGCTCGGCGCTGCCGTCGCCCTCTCGTCCTGCTCGCACGACACCTCCGCCACTTCGCCCGACGGCCGCATCCGGGCTCAACTCTCGCTCGACGAGCGGGGAGTCCCCGCCCTAAGGATCGACGTCGACGGGAGCCCGCTTCTCGAAGCCCCGCGGCTGGGGCTCGAGGCCGACGGCGTCAACCTTGCCTCGGGATTTACGGTCGAACACGTCGAGCGGCAGTCGCTCGACGTGACCTGGACACAGCCCTGGGGCGAAAACCGCCGGATCCGCGACCATCACAACGAAACGGCCGTGACGATGCAGAATCCCGAAGGGGTCGCACTCACCGTGCGCGTGCGTCTGTTCGACGACGGACTGGGATTCCGCTACGAATACCGCACGCCGGCCGACTCGCTCCGAATCACCGACGAACACACGACACTCCGCTTTGCACAGGACGGCCTCTCGTGGAGCATCGACGGCAGCTATGAAACCTACGAACTCCCCTATCGCGAGCAGCCCCTGTCGGCCGTCGAACGGGCCAACACCCCCTTCACGTTCCACCTCGGCGAACTCTATGGTTCGATCCACGAGGCGGCGCTCTACGACTTTCCCGAGATGCATCTGCTGCGCGAGGGTCCGCTTTCGTTCAAGGCCGAACTGGCCCCGCTGCCCGACGGCGTGAAGGCCCGCGTCAAGGGGTGTTTCGTCACCCCGTGGCGGACGTTGCAGATCGGCCGCCGGGCCGTCGATCTGATCAATTCGGCGCTGATCCTGAATCTGAACGAGCCCTCAAAGATCGACGACACCTCGTGGATCCGGCCCCAGAAGTACGTCGGCGTCTGGTGGGGCATGCACCTCGGCACGCAGGTCTGGACCCAGGGCCCGCGCCACGGCGCCACGACCAAGAATGCCCTGCGCCACATCGACTTCGCCGCCGCGAACAACATCCAGGGCGTGCTGTTCGAGGGTTGGAACCGCGGCTGGGAAAACTGGGGCGGGAACCAGCAGTTCGACTACGTGGAACCCTACGCCGATTTCGATCTGGAGCGCATCGCCCGCTACGCACGTGACAAGGGCGTCGAACTCTGGATGCACAACGAGACCGGAGGCAACATCCCCGACTACGAGGCTCAGATGGAACGGGCCATGAAGCGTTATGCCGAACTGGGCATCCACACCCTCAAGACGGGTTATGCCGGCGGATTCAGGGACGGATACTTCCACCATTCGCAGTACGGCGTGCAGCACTACCAGCGCGTCGTGGAGCTGGCCGCCAGGTACGGCATCATGCTCGACGTCCACGAGCCGATCAAGGAGACCGGCATCCGCCGCACGTGGCCCAACATGATGACCCGCGAAGGGGCCCGCGGCATGGAGTGGAACGCCTGGTCCGAGGGCAACTCTTCGGAGTATCTCTGCACGCTGCCCTTCGTGCGGCTGCTGAGCGGCCCGATGGACTACACGCCCGGCATCTTCGACATCTACTACGACCGCGCCAAGGCCGATCCGGGACGCATCCAGTGGAACGGCGACAACTCCCGCTGCTCGATCAAGACGACGCTCGCCCGCCAGATCGCCAACTGGGTGATCATCTACTCGCCGCTGCAGATGGCCGCCGATCTGATCGAAAACTACGAGGGGCATCCGGCCTTCCGCTTCTTCCGCGACTTCGACGCCGACTGCGACTGGTCCGAGGCACTGCAGGGCGAGATCGGCGACTGGATCGTCGTGGCCCGCCGCGCCGGCGAACGCTACTTCCTCGGCGCCGGCACCAATGCCGAGGCACGGACCGTCGTCCAGCCCCTCCGGTTCCTCCGACCCGGGGTGACCTACACGGCCCGCATCTACGCCGACGACCCCGCCTCGGAGCTCCGCACCGCCTATCGCATCGAGGAACGGCAGCTGACCTCGGCCGATTCGCTGCGCATCGTCATGGCCCCCGACGGAGGGTGTGCCGTGACCTTCGAGCCCCTCGGCAAATAGACACGGGGAGAGGTCGACAACAGAGTCCGGCAGCGGGGTCCCTTCTTCCCTCCCTGCGGAGACGGCGGGCGGTAATGTCCCCCTCCAAAAAAAGCGACGGCCCGGAAACAGATTCCGGGCCGTTGCCATACGTTTTCCGTATCTCGGAGACTATGCCTGCTCTTCGGCCGCCTGCTCCTGCGCCTCCTTTTCGGGGTCGTGCGAGAAAGGAACCACCCACGTGAGGATGAAGGCCGGGATCGTGGCCAGCAGCGACCACAGGAAGAAGGCCCGATAGCCGACGGCATCGCTGATCACACCGCTGATCATGCCCGGAAGCATCACGCCGAGGTTGGCCAGCGCCGTACCGAAGGCATAGTGGGCCATCTGGTGTTTGCCGGGAGCCACCTGCTGCATGATGAAGAGCGTCAGGCCGACATAACCGAAGCCGTAGCTGAAATATTCGAAGACGATCGCCGCGCAGACCATCACCGGATTGGAGGGCTGCAGCCATGCCAGCAGCGCATAGACCGCAAACGGCACGTTGAAGATGCAGCACAGCGGGAAGAGCGCCCGCTTCAGTCCGCGCCACGAGATGAAGTATCCGCCGAGAATCGACCCGATGACGAAGGCCGCCACTCCGAACGTGCCGTAGTAGAGTCCGATCTGGCTCTTGGTCAGCGCCAGCCCCTCGTCGGCAATCGGCGCCTTGAGGAACAGCGGCACGATCTTGATGACCAACCCCTCGGCAAAGCGGTAGAAGACAATCCACGCGATATAGATCCAGATGTAGCGTTTGCGGAAGAAGAGCCGGAAGACCTCCCACGTCTCGCGCATCGTCGAGCGCAGATTGCCCCCCGCCTGCACCGTGGCGGCTCCGCCCGAGGGGAGGATCCGCAGGTGGTAGATGCCCAGCAGGAAGAGCAGCGCTCCGCTCGCCCCCATGATGATCATCCAGGCGTAGAGCGATCCGAAATGTTCGTCGAGAACGCCCGCCAGATAGACCAGACCGCCCATGGCCGTCACCTTGGCAATGTTGTAGAAGGCCCCCTGCCAGCCGATATACTGTGCCTGCTGCGTGGGGGTGAGTTCGTGAATGTAGAGGCCGTCGAGGGCAATGTCGTGGGTCGAGCCGCTGAAGGCCAGCACCGCCATGATCGCCACCACATAGGGGAAGAAGTTCGGCAGCGGAAGCGCCATGGCCACCAGCGCCAGCGATACGCCCGATAGCAGCTGCGTCGCCACGACGAAGAACTTCTTCGTGCGGTACATCTCCAGCAGCGGACTCCAGAAGGGCTTCAACGACCACGGAAGAATCAGCAGCGAGGTCCAGAAGGCCACCTGCGCATCGCTGATCCCGAAATCATTGAACATGATCGGGGCCACCAGGCTGAGCATGATGAAGGGCAATCCCATGGCAAAGTAGGCCGTCGGGACCCATGCAAGGGGAGATACTTTCTTCGGAGTCATAAAGGTTCAGGTCAACGTTTCCGACGCAAAAGTAACCAAAAAAAACGTCCGCACAAAACTCCGCCCCGGCAAACACCCTAACCGGCAGCCGCTTTCCGGCAAAAGAGAGCCCGTCCGGCCGGGCGGAGGGTTCCGGTCGATCGTCTGACCGGGCTCCGCAACCGCCCGAACAAGGCCGCCGCCTCCGAGGCGGGATTCACCCGCACGGGATACATCCGCGGCAATGTCGCATACCGCTTCGGCAGAGCGGAAAACGCCCCGCAGAGATCGCCCCGCAGAGACGCATCAGAGCATCTTTCGCACCCAGCGGAAGAGCCGGTAGGGCGGATAGCGGAACGGCAGGTCGATGCGCCCTGAAACCTCCAGCATCGAACGCCGGTGCGAAAAGGCCTCGAAACTCTCCCGACCGTGATAACGTCCCATGCCCGAGTTGCCCACACCGCCGAACGGCAGATGATCGTTGGCAATGTGCATGACCGTATCGTTCAGACAGGCTCCGCCCGAGGTCGTGCGCGCCAGAATCTCCCGTCCCGTCTCCTCGGGGCCGAAATAATAGAGTGCCAGGGGCTTCTCACGCGTCGTGACGAACTCCACCGCTTCGTCCGTCGTCCCGAAGATCAATACGGGCAGCACCGGGCCGAAAATCTCCTCCTGCATGACCGGCCATTCGGGATCGACATCACCCAAGAGCGTCGGGGCGATGTAGCGTTCCGCGGCATCGGTCTCCCCGCCGAAGAGGATCCGCCCCCGCGTCAGGTAACCGGCCACCCGTTCGTAGGCCCGTTCGTCGACCAGCCGCGCATAGTGCGGACTGCGGCGGGGATCCTCGCCGTGCAACTGTCTGACGGCGTCGGCAAAGGCCCGGACAAAGTCGTCGCGCAGCGTACGGTGGATCAGCACGTAGTCGGGAGCCACGCACGTCTGACCCGCATTGAGGCTCTTCCCCCAGGCGATGCGCCGCGCCGCAATCCGCAGGTCGGCCCCGCGGTCGACGATACAGGGGCTCTTGCCGCCCAGTTCGAGGACTACCGGAGTGAGGTGCTCCGCCGCGGCCCGCATCACGACACGTCCGAGGGCCGGGCTCCCCGTGAAGAAGATCACGTCCCAGCGCCGGGCGAAGAGCTGCGTGTTGACCTCGCGTCCGCCCTGCACCACGGCCACATACTCCTCGTCGAAGATCTCCGCAATCAGCCCCTCCAGCACGCGGGCCACGTGCGGCGTGCGGGGCGAAGGCTTCAGCACGGCGGTACAGCCCGCCGAGATGGCCCCCACCAGCGGATTGAGCAGCAGCTGCACGGGGTAGTTCCACGGTGCAACGATCAGCGCCTGCCCCAACGGTTCGGCCACGATGCGGCTCCGCGCCGGCTGCAGCTTCATCGGGGTCGGTCGCCGCTCGGGACGCATCCATTCGCGCAGGTGGCGCAGATGCTGGCGGATTTCACTGCGGATGATGCTCAGCTCGGTGAGGATGGCCTCCTCGTGCGACTTGTGCAGATCCTGCCACAGGGCGTCGCACAGGCGACCCTCCCAGTTGACCAGAGCGGCATCGAGCCGGCGCAGCATCGTGCGGCGGAACTTCTCCGGGCGCGTGGCGCCCGTGCGGAACCAGGCTTTCTGGGCGGCGGCCAACGCCTCGATGCGGGCCGCAGGGGTATCCGTAAGGGTCATGATTTCGGATTTTACGGCTTATGGCAACCTACAAAGGGAGTACCGCAGCGCATGTGTGTGGCACTCCCCCTTTTCGTGCGGGACTACTTCTTCTCCCGGAAGATATTCAGATGGGCCAGCAGCGGATTGCGGCGGTCGAGCATCACAAACTCGGCCAGCAGCAGGACAAGCGTCGCGATGAGCAGGTACTGATACTGCTCGTTGAACTCCTCGAAACGGATGGTCGACAGTTCGGTCTGCTCCATGTCGTTGATCGCCTTGACGATCTCGTCCAGACCGATCGACTGCTTCGTGGCGCGCACATAGGCGCCGTCCGTGATGTCGGCGATCTTGGCCAGCATCTCCTCGTTGAGCTTCGAGACGACCATTTCGCCCTTCTCGTCCTTGATGAACTCGCCGTCGATCTGGATCGGCGCACCCTCGGGGGTGCCGATGCCGATCGTGAAGATCTTCACCCCCTGCCGAGCAGCCCGTTCGGCCACGGCCAGGGCGTCGTCCTCGTGGTTCTCACCGTCGGTGATCAGGATGATGACCCGTCCGTGGTTCTGCTCCGTGTCGCCCGAGAACGACAGCAAAGCCTGCTCCAGGGCCTTGCCGATAGCCGTGCCCTGTTCGGAGACCAGCGAGGGATCGATCCTCCGGGCAAAGGCCTTGGCCATGCGGTAGTCCGAGGTGATCGGCAGCTGGACCTTCGGTTCGCCGGCGAAGACCACCAGCCCGACACGGTCCTGCTCGAGGCCGTCGAAGAGTTTGCCGATGGCGTATTTCGTCCGTTCGAGCCGGTTGGGTTCGAAATCCTCGGCCAGCATCGAATTCGAGACGTCGACCACGAGCATCATTTCAATCCCCTGGGTCTTCTCCTCGCGGAGTTTCGACCCGAACTGGGGACGCGCCGCGGCCAGAATCAGACACAGAACCGCCCCCAGCAGCAACAGAAAGCGCAGCGTGACACGGCCGGTCGAGACCTCGGGCATCAGCTCCTGCAGCACGTCGGGATGACCGAAGCGTGCGATCCGCCTGCGGCGGCTGCGGGCCGCAAGCCAGAAGAGCGCCACCATCACGGGCAGCACAACCAGGAGCCAGAGATATTGCGGATTGGCAAAACGAAACATGACGGATGCTTTTTACGGAATACGTTTCAGAACGAGATTCGACAACAGGAACTCCACGAGCAGCAGAGCCAGCGCACCCAGCACCCAGCCGAGGAACTGTTCGTGATAGGCGACGTGTTCGAAAACCTCGACCTTGCTCTTCTCCAGCTGGTTGATCTCGTCGTAGATGGCCTTGAGCTTTTCGTTGTCCGTAGCGCGGAAATACTTGCCGCCGGTCATCTCGGCCATGGCCTGAAGGGTCTTCTCGTCGATCTCGACCTTCTGCTGCACAAAGGTGATGTTGCCGAACATGTCCACGGCCGGATAGGGGGCCGTACCCATCGAACCCACTCCGATCGTATAGACGCGGATGTTCTGTGCCCGGGCAATCTCGGCGGCGGTCATCGGGGTGATCTGTCCGCGGTTGTTCACACCGTCGGTCAGCAGGATGACAACCTTCGACTTGGCGTCGCTCTCGCGCAGGCGGTTGATGGCCGTGGCCAGACCGTTGCCGATGGCCGTACCGCTGTCGTCGATCAGGCCGCTGCGGATCCGCGCCAGCAGCGTCTGCAGCGTACTCTGGTCGGTGGTCAGCGGGCTCTGCGTGAAGGCCTCGGCGGCGAAGGCCACCAGTCCGATGCGGTCGCCGTAGCGGTCGGCGATGAACGATCCGGCCACCTCCTTGGCCGCCGTGATGCGGTCGGGCTGGAAGTCGCGGGCCAGCATCGAGGCCGAGACGTCGATGGCCAGCATGATGTCGATGCCCTCGGTGTTGGTCGAGACGTTCTCTTCGACATCCTGGGGCCGGGCCAGCGCCACGATGAGCAGCGAAAAGGCCGCGGCGCGCAGCACGAAGGGCAGATGCCGCAGGTAGTAGCGCACCGTGCGCGGAGCCCCCGCGACGCCCCGGACGGTCGAGATCTGAATGGCCGCACCGCCCTGCAGCGTCCGCCACACGTAGTAGCCGACCATCGGCACGAGCAGCACAAGCAGCCATAGATAATGGGGTGAAGCGAAATGCATAGTCTACAAACGTTTTTACCAGTTTTTCCGGCCGCGAACCACCACGCCCTTGGCCTTCTCCTTGAGCTTCTCCTGCGTCTTGTCCTCCTGGGCCTGGATGGCGTCGAGCATCTGCTCCTGCTCCTGCGGCGAGATGCCCGAAGGCGTCGGCTGACCCTCGCCGGGTTTCTGCTCGCCATTCTGGTCGGGATTCCCGTTCGGATTCTGCGGCTGGTTCTGCTGCTGATCCTTGCCCGGGTTCTGCTGCTGCGGATTCTGCTGCTGTTGCTGATCCTTGTTCCGGCCCTGATTCTGGTTCTGACCCTGATTCTGATCCCTGTTCTGCTGCTGATCCTGATTCTGGTTCCGGTCATTGCCGCCTCCGCCGCCGTTCTGGTTCTGGTCCAGAAGCCGCTTGGTGTAGGCGTAGTTGTACTTGGTCTCCATGTCCGCAGGATTCAGACGCAGCGACTGCTTGTAGCTCTCGAGCGCCTCCTGGTACTTTTTCTGTTTGAACTGGGCGTTGCCGAGGTTGTAGAAGGCTTCGGCACGTTCCGTGTCGCTGCGCAGCGTGTCGGCCGCGGCCTGCTGCATGGTCTGCTCGGCACGGTCGAAACGCTCGGCCTTGTAGAGGGCGTTGCCCAGGTCGTATGTCGCCTCGAACAGCCCCGGTGCGGCCTTCAGCGCCGCCTCGTAACGCTGGATCGCCGTTTCGTACTCCCCCTTGTTGTACTGCCGCGTACCCTTGCGCACGAGCGAACGCTCGGGCAGCTGCTGCGCCTGCACACCGGCCGCCGCAAAGAGTAGAACGAAGGTAATGGATAGTATTCTGTACATCGTTGTTGCGTTTAATTCTGCATCGGATCCTCCGGCGGCTGGACCGTCGTCTCCTCGACGAGCTTGGTCTCCTCGACGAAATAGTAGGCCTTCAGATAGTCGGACTCGTTCTGCTCGGCATCGGGCGTCGCCTTGGCAAACTTCACCAGATCACCGTCGCGCAGGATCGACTCCAGATCCCGGCGGGCCTTGTCCGGAAGCTCCTCACCGCGCATCGCCGCGATGATCTCGTCGGAGGTCATCTCCATGGCACCGATTCCCCACCGTCCGGCGATGTAGGTGCGCAGGATGTCGGTCAGACCCGAATAGTACTGCTTGTGGCGGTTGTTCTGCCAGAGTTTCTGGTTGTGGAGCGCCTCGAGGGCCTGGATGGCGGCCACGTGCGGCGGCAGCGGCGGCGCCGGCTTGAACAGATCGCCGAATCCCTTGCCGTGTTTGGCCAGCCAGCGGTGAAGCCCCCACGCCCCGGCCGCCAGAATCAGCAGGACAAGAAGCCCCCACAGCAGGTAGCCCCGGATCTCGCTCAGCCGGAACGGAAGCGTCTTCTGCCCCTTGAGGTCGTAGATCGACTGCGAGGTGGAGTCGATCTGGAAGGTCGCCACCTCCAGATAGAGCGAATCACGGCTGCGGAGCGTATCGAGGATATTCTTGTCGGCATAGAGCACCTGGGCCACGCCGAGGTTGTACTTGCCCTCGTCGAAGGCCGCCAGACGGTAGCGTTTGCGCAGCCGGAGGTGCCGCCCGTCGCGTTCGAGCGTATCCACGGGGAGACTCTCGACCAGTTCGAGCTTGCCGTCGCGGGGGTCGAAAACCGGAAAGTCGACCACCTGGACCAGGTCCTTCTCCACGTCGATGACGTAGTCGAAGCGGTCGCCGATCATGATGCTGTCGGGCTCGATGTGCGCCGTGACGACGGGCATATTCTGTGCCCGCAACGAGCCGCCCGCAAGGGTCAGCCCGACAAACAGGGCTATGGTTGAGAGACGTTTCATCGCTGTTTGAAAAGTTTCATCAGTTCGGCGACGTAATCGCCGTCGGTGGAGATCGTAGCCGTATCGATGCGGTTGTGTTTGAGCGTGGAGTCGATCCGCTCGCTCAGCTCGCGCCACGAGGCGGCATAGTGGTCGCGCACGGCACGCGACGAGGTGTCGACCCAGACCTTGCGCCCGCTCTCGGCGTCACGCAGCTCGACGATCCCCACGTCGGGAAGCTCCGTCTCGCGGGGGTCGTAGACCCGGATGCCGACCAGATCGTGGCGGCTGCCGGCGATCTTCAGCGCATCGTCCAGCGCCGCACGGTCGTCCGACGAATCCATGAAGTCCGAGAGGATGAAGGTCGTGCAGTGCTTCTTGTTGACGTTCGTCAGAAAGCGGATCGGCTCCGAGAGCTTCGTCCCCGTGGACTGGGGTTGGAAGCCGATCAGCTCGCGGATGATCATCAGGATGTGGCTGCGCCCCTTCTTCGGGGGGATAAACTTCTCGACACGGTCCGAAAAGAAGATGCACCCCACCTTGTCGTTGTTCTGCGAGGCGGAGAAGGCCAGCACGGCGGCGATTTCGGTGATGATGTTCTTCTTCAGACGGTCGGTCGAGCCGAACATGCGCGAGCCCGAGACGTCGACCACGAGCATCATCGTCAGTTCGCGCTCCTCCTCGTAGACCTTGATGTGGGGTTTGCGCGAACGGGCCGTGACGTTCCAGTCAATGTCGCGCACGTCGTCTCCGGCGCGGTATTCGCGGACCTCGGAAAACGACATGCCCCGTCCGCGGAAAGCCGTATGGTACTTTCCGGCAAAGATCTCGTTCGACAGACCCCGGGTCTTGATCTCGATCTTGCGGACGCGTCTGAGAATATCGTTCTCGCTCTCCTGCATCATTAGGGCACGATTACGTTGTTCAGGATATCGGTGATGATCTCCTCGGTGGTGATGTTCTCGGCCTCGGCCTCGTAGG
The DNA here is from genome assembly GCF_002161005.1 of Alistipes sp. An116. Classification (NCBI taxonomy): domain Bacteria; kingdom Pseudomonadati; phylum Bacteroidota; class Bacteroidia; order Bacteroidales; family Rikenellaceae; genus Alistipes; species Alistipes sp. An116. The sequence goes on along the minus strand of NZ_NFLR01000004.1, from coordinate 114,374 downwards.
TCAGTCCGATACGGTGGCGGAGCACGTCGTGGCAAACGGCGCGCACATCCTCCGGAATGACGTACCCGCGGCGCCGGATGAAGGCGTAGGCACGGGCGGCCTTGGCCAGCGAGATCGACGCACGCGGCGAACCGCCGTAGGCGATCAGGTTCTGGAGCTTCTGCAGGTTGTACTCGGCCGGTTCACGCGTGGCGAAGATGATGTCGACGATGTACTTCTCGATCTTCTCGTCCATGTAGACATCCTCGACCACCCGGCGGGCCTTGACGATATCCTCCGGCGTAATGACCTTGTTGACCTGGGGCATGCCGGCTCCCGAGAGGTTCATGCGCACGATGTCGCGCTCCTCCTGCTTCTTGGGATAGGAGATCCTGGCCTTGAGCATGAAACGGTCGACCTGTGCCTCGGGCAGCGGATAGGTACCCTCCTGTTCGAGGGGGTTCTGCGTGGCCAGCACCAGGAAGGGCTGCGGCAGGGGGTAGGTGTTGTCGCCAATGGTCACCTGACGCTCCTGCATGGCCTCGAGCAGCGCCGACTGCACCTTGGCCGGCGAACGGTTGATCTCGTCGGCCAGCACGAAGTTGGCGAAGATCGGGCCCTTGCGGACCACGAAATCCTCGCTCTTCTGCGAGTAGATCAGCGTACCGATCAGGTCGGCAGGCAGCAGGTCCGGGGTGAACTGAATACGCGAGAAATCGGCGTCGACGGCCTTGGCCAGCGTCGTGATGGCCAGCGTCTTGGCCAGTCCCGGGACACCCTCCAGGAGGATGTGGCCGTTGGAGAGCAGACCGATCAGCAGCGTGTCGATCAGATGGCTCTGACCCACGATGACCTTGCCCATTTCGGTGCGCAGCGTGTCGACGAATACCGATTCGCGTTCGATGCGCTCGTTGAGTTCCTTGATGTTGATGACTTCGCTCATTGTCTTTTATGTATGTTCGTTGTTTGTTCTGGATCCGTCATGCAGGACCCCGGAGAACCTGTTCCGGCCGCCCTGTCCGGGAGGCGCCGAAGCCGTCGCGAGCGCACTGCGGCCGGGACCGCTCGGGGTCCTCCCGGCACGGGGTGTTGCGGAAGCTCCCGATCGCAGCGGAAGAACGGGTGCTGAGGGTGTCGTTGCAAAAGTTTTAACGATTCGGATGCAAAGTTATTATTTTCTTCGAAAAATATTCCTTCGGAGCCCCGTTTTTCGGCGGGGATCCGGGTGTGGCTCGGGCGCCTGCCGGATGAGAGCCGCCGGTTGTGCGGGGCGGCCGGGCGGGGAGGGCGGTGGCGGAGGTCCGGGACATCCGGCTTCGGGCGAGGGGGGGGGAGGGAGTCGGAGTGGCGCACCGGGAGCTGCGGCTGCATTCCGGCACACCCCGCCCCGCGGAAAGAAATAGTGACCCCTGAGGGAAAATTCTTCGTCGAATTCTTATTACCTTTGCGGTCATGGAATCCAACGAATCACCGATACTGCAGGGGCTCAATCCGGCCCAGCGGGCGGCGGTCGTCAACTACGACTCGCCGTCACTCATCATAGCGGGGGCGGGCTCCGGAAAGACCCGCGTGCTCACCTCGCGCATCGCCTACATGATCGAACAGGGGGTCAAGCCGTGGAACATCCTGGCGCTGACCTTCACCAACAAGGCCGCCGAGCAGATGCGCGAACGCATTGCCGGAATGCTGCCCGACAACCGCAGCCGATACATCCGCATGGGAACGTTCCACTCGGTCTTTTCACGCATCCTGCGCGAGAATGCCGAACGGATCGGATTCTCGGAGTCGTTCACCATCTACGACTCGTCGGACAGCCGTAACCTGCTCAAGACTCTCATCCGCGAGATGAACCTCCCGGACGAACGGTACAAGCCGGCCTCGATCGCCTCGCGCATCTCGCTGGCCAAGAACAAGCTCATTACCCCGGGGACCTATCTGGCCAACGCGTCGCTGGCGGCCGAGGACCGGCAGATGCAGATCCCCGAATTCGGCCATCTGTACAACACCTACTGCCAGCGCTGCAAGCACAACGGCGCGATGGACTTCGACGATCTGCTGCTGCAGACCAACATCCTGCTGCGCGACTGCCCCGACGTGCTGGCCCGCTACCAGGAGTTGTTCCAGTACATTCTGGTCGACGAGTACCAGGACACCAACTACGCGCAGTATGTCATCATCCGGCGGCTGTCGCAGCACCACTCGAAGGTGTGCGTCGTGGGCGACGACGCGCAGTCGATCTACTCGTTCCGCGGGGCAAAGATCGAGAACATCCTCTCGTTCCGCAACGACTACCCCGATGCACAGGTCTTCAAGCTGGAGCAGAACTACCGCTCGACGCGCACGATCGTCGAGGCGGCCAACTCGGTCATCGTCCACAACTCGAAGCGCATGGAGAAGAACTGCTTCTCCGAAGGACCCCGCGGCGAGAAGATCCGCATCCTGAAGGCCTACACCGACCGCGAGGAGGCCGAGATGGTGGTCTCGGACCTGCGCGACAAGGTGCGCGCCGCAGGCGACGAGTGGTCCGAGGCGGTGATCCTCTACCGCACGAACAACCAGTCGGCCGTACTGGAGGACAACCTCCGCCGCCACGGAATCCCCTACCGCATCTACAAGGGCTCGTCGTTCTACGACCACAAGGAGATCAAGGACATGATGGCCTACATCCGGCTGGTGATCAACCCGCGCGACGACGAGGCCTTCCGCCGCATCGTCAACTACCCGGCGCGCGGCATCGGCGACACGACCGTGCAGCGGATCGCCGATCTGGCCGCCGCACACGGCGTCTCGATGTGGGAGGCGGTCGACGCGCTGGCGGCCCGGCCGACGACCGACACCGTGCAGCGGGCCATCGCCCGCAAGGTGACCGAGTTCGTCGGGATGATCCGTTCGCTGTCGCTCTCGCGGGCGGACAAGAGCCTCTACGACTTCGGTCTGGAGGTGGCCACCCGTTCGGGGATCATCGCCGCCTACCGCGCCGAGAACACCCCCGAGGCGACTTCGGCGTTGGACAACATCGAGGAGCTGCTCAACTCGATGCAGGAGTTCAAGGAGCGTTGCGACGCCGAGATCCGCAACGGCGAACGCCAACCCGAGGACGAGGCGACGGTCGAGGAGTGGCTGCAGAACATGATGCTCATGTCGGACATGGACAAGGACGACCCCGAGAGCAGCAACAAGGTAACCCTGATGACGGTCCACTCGGCCAAGGGGCTTGAATACAAATATGTCTATATCGTCGGCATGGAGGAGAACCTCTTCCCCTCGCAACGTGCGGCGGAGTCGCCCGACGGCATCGAGGAGGAGCGGCGCCTGTTCTACGTGGCGCTGACGCGGGCCAAGGTCTCGGCGACGATCTCCTATGCCGAGATGCGCTTCAAGTGGGGCAACATGGAGTTTTCGCGTCCGAGCTGCTTCCTGCGCGAGATCGACCCGCGCTACGTCGAGTATGAGGCGGACCCCGACGAGGAGCAGGAGCGCCGTCCCGGCAGCGACGGCTCGTCGGCCATCGACGAACTGCGCCGCCGCTTTGACTACCGTTTCCAGCAGCAGCGCCAGGGCTTGCGCCCCGGCAGCGGAGCGCCGAACGGCTTCGGCCGCAGCGGAGGCGCCCCCTCGGGCACGTCGGGCTCCTACGGCCGCGGCGGAGGCTATGGCGGCGGATCGGAAGCCCGGCGGGCGGGCTTCGGCGGCGGGTACGGAGCCTCGCGCAGTACCTGCGGCACGCGGCCGGAGGGCGAATCGGGCCCGGCGCGCCACTTTGCCCGGGCCACGCAGCCGCAGCGACCGTCGGGACGTCCCGACCCGGCACTGGTCGAGCCGCTGCGCACCTCGACCGAGGGGATGCGGCGTGTCGGCGTGCGGCCGGCCGCGGCAGCCGATGCGGGAGCCCCCGCAGGCGGCGCCCCGACGGGCGGATATGTCGTGGGGCAGCGGGTCGAACACCCGAAGTTCGGCGTCGGCATCGTCGAGCGCATCGAGACCCTGGCGACGGATCACAAACTGGTGGTGCGCTTCGACAATGCGGGCGAGAAGACCCTGCTGGCGAAGTTCGCCAAACTGACCAAACTCTGAAACCCATGGAGGAGAAGATACGGCAAACGGAGGCGGCCCCGACAATCCCGACAACCCCGGCGGTCCCGGCAACCCCGGCGGCCCCGACAACCCCGGCAACCCCGGCGGCCCCGGCATCACAAACGCCGCTGGTGTCGGTCTGCATGACCACCTACAACCACGAGCGATATCTGGCCCGCGCCATCGAGAGCGTCCTCGAACAGCACACGACGTTCGGCGTCGAACTGGTGCTGGGCGAGGACTGCAGCACGGACTCCACGCGGGAGATCTGCATGACGTACGCCGCCCGCTATCCGGAGCGCATCCGACTGGTGACCTCGGACGAAAACGTCGGCTGGCGGGCCAACTACCGACGCACCTTCGAGGCGTGCCGCGGAGAGTATGTCGCCTATCTGGACGGCGACGACTGGTGGTGCGACCCCTCGAAGCTGCAGCAGCAGGTCGAACGGATGGAGGCGGACCCCGGCTGCGGGATGTGCTACACGCGGGCCTCGAACTACTGGCAGGCCGACGACCGCACGGAACCCGACCATCCGCAGCATTACACCGATTTCGACCACCTGCTCTGCAGCCTGACCATCGCCAACTGCGCCACGCTGGCCCGCCGCGAGCTGATCGCCCGCTACTATGCGGAGGTGCGCCCCGAGGAGCATCCCGAATGGATGACCGACGATGCACCGATGTGGCTCTGGTTCTCGGTCCGCAGCCGCATCGCCTTTCTGCCCGAGATCACGGCGGTCCACCGCCGCCTGCCCGACAGCGTGAGCCACAGCACGGCCTATCGCCGGCGGATCGCCTTCTGCGACTCGCTCATGGAGATCAGCCTCTGGTTCGAGCGGCACTACGGCACGGGGCGCAACCGCTTCCGCATCCTGCGGCGCCGTTCGTCGGTGGCGCTGTGGGTCCTCTCGTGGGAGGGGAGCGTCGGCGAGTATCTGACGCGCTGGTGGAGCGACGTGCGCCGCTGTCCGCGGCTGCTGCTCTGTCCCGAAGGGCCGGGGCTGCTGGTCAAGAAGATCCTCTTCCGACGTCATAAAACCAGAAAACCATGACAACCAAGGAACGTTACGAAGGCATCATCGCCTGGTTCTCGGAGCACATGCCCGTGGCCGAGAGCGAACTCCACTACGAAAACCCCTACCAGCTGCTGGTGGCCGTGGTTCTCTCGGCGCAGTGCACCGACAAGCGGGTCAACATGACCACCCCGGCGCTGTTCGAGGCCTTCCCCACGCCGCAGGCCATGGCCGCCGCCTCGGCCGAGGAGATCTTCCCCTACATCCGCAGCATCTCCTACCCGAACAACAAGGCGCGCAATCTGGCCGCCATGGCACGCAAGCTCTGCGCGGATTTCGGCGGCGAGGTGCCGAGCGATCTCGAAGCGCTGCAGACCCTGCCGGGCGTTGGCCGCAAGACGGCCAACGTGCTGGGAGCCGTACTGTGGCAGAAGCAGGTGATGCCGGTCGACACGCACGTCTTCCGCGTCTCGGAGCGCATCGGACTGACGACGCGTTCGAAAACCCCGCTGCAGACCGAACTGACCCTCGAAAAAAACATCCCCGGGCCGTTGCTGCCCATTGCCCACCACTGGCTGATCCTTCACGGGCGTTACGTCTGCACGGCGCGGGCCCCGAAGTGCACGGAGTGCGGCATTGCGGCGTGGTGCCGGTGGCATGCCTCCGCGCAGAAGAGGCGCACGACCGATGACAAACCGACAAAACAATCCTCGAAATGACGGAAAACACCCTGCTGAAAAAGCTCATCCGGGGAACATCACTGCTGATGCTACTGACCGGTGCGGGATGCACCGATCAGGCCCGCCGGGAAGACTCCGCACAGCAATGACGAAACGGAGATCACGCTCGGAAGCGAACAGGAGCTCAAGGAGTGGATGTTCGACTACATGAAGGGGAATTACCTGGGGAACGATGCCGTGAAGCAGGTGACACCCGATTATGCGCTCGGTTACCAGGCGTTTCTGGAGAGGATTCTCCTGGACGTTGCCGCGCAGGACGATGTCAACCACGACGACGGTCTGACGGCCCTGGCCCTGGAGTGGATCGACTCGGGACAGAAACCCGACGTGAAAACCCGTGCAACAGCGGCTCCCCGGCTCCATGCCCTCCCGATCCCCGGCAGAAGGCTCCAGGGCTCCATCGTGGAGCGGAATCCCGGAAGCCCGACAGGCGGCGGAACACCCCGAATCGGAAGTCGGTTTGCTATGTCTCTCTTTTTTTGTATCTTTGCCGGACCCACCAACGCGTAACTCCGATGGAACTGTCGAAAGAGCATATCATACGCCTGCGGGAACTGCTTGCACGCCCCGCACAGCATGTCGTCATCCTGTCTCATACCAACCCCGACGGGGATGCCGTCGGATCGTCGCTCGCCTGGGCCGAAGTGCTGCGGGAAATGGGACACTCGGTCACCTGCATCGTCCCGAACAAGTACCCCTACTTCCTCGACTGGATGCCCGGCATCGCCGAAGTCGTGGTCTTCAAGACCGATACCGAAGGCCGGGCAGCACGGGCCGTGGCCGAGGCCGACATCCTCTTCTGTTTGGATTTCAACGCCATCTCGCGGCTCGAAAACCTCAGCCAGACCATCGAGGAGAACACCTCGGCCGTGCGGGTGCTGATCGACCACCACCTCTCGCCGACCGAAGGCTTCAACCTGGCCTTCTCACACCCCGATTCGTCGAGCACCTGCTTCCTGGTCTACACCATCATCGAGGCGCTGTGCGGTACGCAGGCCATCACGCGCAGCATGGCCGAACTGCTCTACGTCGGCATGATGACCGATACGGGCAACTTCGCCTTCTCGTTCCTTACGCCCGAACTGTTCCGCGCCGTGGCCGTCCTCATCGAGAAGGGGATCGACATCCCCACGATCCATAACAACGTCTACAACGCCTACACCGAAGGCCGCGCCCGCCTGTTCGGCTACGCCATCAACCGCAAGATGCAGATCATCCAGAACGGCACGGTGGCCTACATGTCGCTGCTCGAAGGTGAGATGCGCCGCTTCCAGTTCCAGCAGGGTGACAGCGAGGGTTTCGTCAACTATGCCTTGACGATCAAGTCGGTCAAGATGTCGGCCATGTTCCTGGCCCACCGCAAGTTCATCCGCGTCTCGCTGCGGTCGCGCGGCGACGTGGACGTCAACCTCTTCGCCCGCAAATACTTCAACGGCGGCGGCCACAAGAATGCCGCCGGCGGCAAGTCGTTCGTCTCGATGCGCGAGACGATCGACCACTACATTCGCTCCGTGGCGGAGTTTGCCGCCGAAGGCCATCTGGGTTGACGGCCATGGACGACTTCCGCCTCAGGGTCTTCATCACGGCGTCCCGGACGCTGAGCTTCACACGCACGGCCGAGCAGCTGGACATCTCGCAGCCGGCCGTCAGCAAACACATCGGCGAACTGGAGGCCCGTTACGAAGTGCAGCTCTTCACCCGCCGGGGAAGCCGGCTGGAACTCACCGACGCAGGCCGTACGCTGCTCGACGCGGCCGAACGCGTGGCCGACGACTACCGCCGTCTGGAGTACGAAATGAGCCTCTGCACGGGCCAGACCGAGGGCGAACTGCGCCTCGGAGCCAGTACAACCATTGCACAATACCTCCTGCCGCCGATTCTGGCGCGCTTTACGGCCCGCTTCCCGAAGGTGCGCCTCTCGCTCCTCTCGGGCAACAGCGGTCAGGTCGAACAGGCGTTGGACGACCATCGGATCGACCTGGGGCTGGTCGAGAGCGTCAGCCGCCGACAGGGTCTCCACTACACGCTGTTCCGACCCGACGAACTGGTGCTGGTGGCGCGTCCCGCAGGGCGTTACGCCCGCACCGAGACGGTAACTCCCGAGGCGCTGTGCCGCATCCCGCTGGTGCTGCGCGAAAACGGCTCGGGGACCCTCGAGGTAATCTCCGCGGCGCTGGCCGAACGGGGCATCCGCCTCTCGCAGCTGCACGTCGTCATGCGGATGGGGTCGACCGAGGGAATCAAGGGCTTCGTGCGCAACAGCGACGCCATGGCCATCGTCTCGGCCTTCTCGGTGGTCGACGAACTGCGCAGCGGTGCGCTGCGGATCGTCGATCTGGAGGGTCTCACGCTGCTGCGCGACTTCGTCTTCGTCCACAGCGAGGCCCATCCGGTGCGGCTCGTGCGCCAGTTCATGGAGTTCGCTCTGGCAAACCTCTGAAGGATCGCCCGGTTCTTCCACCTCTCGAGTCCCCGTCCAGCACGAACCGGCCGTCCCGGCAAAACCGCCTCACCACGACGCCTGTTTTCGTCCCGGCAAATCGCTCCGCTTCCGGCCTTTGTCCGTTCTGTTCGACCTCGTTATAACCTGAAGTTATCAAAGATAACTCCCACTTGTTTGGTATCTCGATAAAAGATGCGATCTTTGCGGCCGGAAAAAGAAAAAGTTATCGCATGTTGGAAAAAGGCAATCGGGCAAACACCCTCCACGGCATTCTGCTGATCGCATTGTTCTCGTTCGCGGCGTTCTATATCGCCAGCTTCCCCATCGTCAAGCGGCTCTCGTTCAGCCCGCTGATCGTCGGTATCGTGCTGGGCATGCTCTATGCCAACAGCCTGCGCAACAAACTCCCCGAAACGTGGGTCCCGGGCATCAAGTTCTGCACGAAACAGGTGCTGCGCTGGGGTATCATCCTCTACGGTTTCCGTCTGACGCTGGCTCAGGTGGCCGCCGTGGGCGTTCCGGCCGTGGCCGTCGACCTGGTGGTGGTTGTGGTGACGATCCTCGGCGGCGTACTGCTGGGCCGTCTGCTGAAGATCGACCGCGACACGGCGCTGATGACCTCCACGGGAAGCGCCATCTGCGGTGCGGCCGCCGTGCTGGGCGCCGAACCCGTAGTCAAGTGCGAAGGCTACAAGACCGCCATCGCCGTCTCGACGGTGGTTATCTTCGGAACCCTCTCGATGTTCCTCTACCCGATCATGTACCGCACGGGAATGCTCGACGGACTCTCGGATACGGGCGTGGCCATCTACACGGGCAGCACGCTCCACGAGGTGGCCCACGTCGCCGGGGCGGGCAACGCCATGGACCCGACCGACTCGCTGGGCATTGCCGGCACGGCCACCATCACGAAGATGATCCGCGTGATGATGCTGGCTCCGGTGCTGGTGGTGATGAGTCTGGCGCTGGCCGGACGCCGCCGGGAGGATGCCGCCGCCGTTGCCGAGGGCGCCAAGGCCGAAAAGAGCCGCATCACGATTCCGTGGTTCGCCTTCGGATTCATCGCCGTCATCTGTCTCAACTCGCTGCTGCAGCACTGGTGCGGCGTGGAGAGCGTGCGCGAGATCCCGCTCAACGGCACGATCGAATACATCGACACCTTCATGCTGACGATGGCCATGACGGCACTGGGCACCGAGACGAGCCTCGACAAGTTCCGCCAGGCGGGTGCCAAACCCTTCGTACTGGCCGGGCTGCTCTACGTATGGCTCGTCGTGGGGGGCTACTTCCTCACGAAGTGGGTCGTCGGAATGATGTAGGCGGCCCCGCACCACTGCGCAAATCGCGAGAAGTCCGACAGAGAGTCTGCCGGACTTTTTTTGTGGCCGTACCCCCTGCTGCCGCCGTTCAGTCGATGCGCGGCAGTGCGGGATTCTCGTGATCGGAGTAGCTCAGCACGTGCCCGCGGATGAAGTCGGCGAAGCGGCGCGCTTCCCGGTCGGTGAGCGGCTCGGGACGGCTCATCAACACCAGACGGTGGGGATGGAACGGACTCCGGTACGAAGGATGGACGTAATTGTAGGGATTGGCGACGAAGCCCAGCCGTTCGTAGAAGTGCAGCCGGCGGATCGAGACCGTATCCTCGGGCGGATCGATCTCCAGAATGACCCGCCGGTCGCGGCAGAAGGCCTCCAGGGCCCGCGATCCGAGATGCTGCCCGCGCAGATGCGGCGACACGGCCAGGTGCTCGACGTAGTGGAATCCGTCGGACGTCCAGTGGAAGAGCAGCCCGACGAAGGCTCCGTCGAGGAGGATGGCGTCGGCTTCGAAGGCCGGATCGGCGAAAGCCCGGTCATAGGACGAAGCGTCCCAGCGTTCGCAGGCGGGAAACGAGGCTTCGTAAAGGGCCCAGGCTTCGGACCACGACCGGTCCTGCCGCGAGCGGAAGGGGATGAATTGCAGTTCGGAGTGATGCATGATGGCTCGTTTTTCCGCTAAGATACATCAAATTTTCCGAAAAACCAGAAACCGGCCGCCTATACGCCGGTTCCGGCCCTGGGGCTCTCGTTCGACATGAAGTATGACCGGGGGCACATGGAGAACCGGCTCTTCCTCGATGGCGGAGCGGGAACCTGGATCGACATCGAGTCGGCGCTGGGAAGCGATTGGTCCAACATGACCAATGCAGACGAAAGGCAAAAGGCGAAAAGAGCACGTTCCGCCGCAGGAATTCCCCGAAAAATCCCTATCTTTGCCCCGCAGGTCCGCTCTGTCGCTGCCGGCCGTCGGCCGGGGGAGGAAAGTCCGGGCAACGCAGAGCACCACGCAAGCTAACGACTTGATGGCCGTGAGGTCATGGGAGCGTAACAGAAAATAACCGCCGGTAAAGGCGTCCGGGCAAGGCCCCGTCCCGCAGGGAGGGGTGCCCGCGATCCGGAATTTCCGACCGGTAAGGGTGAAAAGGCGGGGTAAGAGCCCACCGCGGAGGCAGTGATGTCGTCCGGCCGTACGTCCCGTGGGTTGCAAGACCGTGTATACCGGCAATTAAGGGTTGCTCGCCCGATGCCGGGGGGTAGGTTGCTGGAGGCGGCAGGTGACTGCCGTCGTAGATAAATGACAGAGGCCCGGGGCTCGCTCCGGGAACAGAACCCGGCTTACAGGACCTGCACGTACAAAGGGCGCCTCTTCGGTGTGAAGAGGCGCCCTTTTCGATTCCGGACCGACTCCCGAAGGCCCGGGTCACATCAGCCCCATCCGCTTGCGGGCAAAGGGGATGACCCACGCCGGTGACTGCTGTCTGGACAGCAGATCGCGCATGTAATCCATATAGGGCTCCACGTGGCGGAAGTAGCGGAACAGCCCCTCGCAGAGCGAATTCTTGCGGCAGCCGTCCGCGCCCGTCTCGAAGCGGTGTTTCGGGCACTCGCCCCGGCAGGCGAAGTAGTATTTGCAGCGCAGGCATTCGGCCGGCAGCGCGTTGCGCTTCGCCAGGCCGAAGTCGCGGCGCTTCTTCGAGCGGTAGATCTCCGCAAGGGTCGTCTCGCGGATGTTGCCCAGCAGGTATTCCGGGTAGACGAAATGGTCGCACGAGTAGACGTCGCCGTTGTGCTCGACGACCAGCGCGTCGCCGCACGTCTCGCCCATCGAACAGACCCCCGGCTGCACGCCGCACCACTGCGCCAGCGTGGCGTCGAACATCTGCACGAAGGTACGCCCCACGTCGCTCACAACCCATTCGTCGAAAATATCACACAGGAAGCGGCCGTATCCCCCGGCCGTCACGGACCATTCGGCCAGCCGCGCCCCCTCGCGCTCGGGCGAAACGATCAGCGGGCGGTGGAAACCCTCGACGTCGACGACGTGTTCGACGGCCGGCAGGAACTGCATGTAACGGCTGTGCACCTCGTCGCGGAAAAAGCGGTAAATCTCCGCGCCACGCCCCTCGCACAGCCGGTTCACGACACTCAGCGTATTGTACTCCACGCCGCCGTGCCGGAACATCGAAATCGTCTGCATGACCCGTTCGAAGGTCGGCCGACCGCCCTTCGTCACGCGGAACGCATCGTGGATATCCTGCGGACCGTCGAGCGAGATCCCCACCAGAAAGTTGTTCGCGGCGAAGAGTTCGCACCACGCCTCGTCGACCAGCGTGCCGTTGGTCTGCAGCGTATTTTCGATCCGCTTGCCGTCGGCATACTTTTCCTGAAGGGCCATGGCTTTCCGGTAGAAATCGATTCCCAGCAGCAGCGGCTCGCCGCCGTGCCAGCAGAACTGCACCGTATCGACCTCGTTGGCCTCGATATACTGGCGGATGTAGCGTTCGAGCAGTTCGTCGCTCATGACGGCCTGCCGGCCGCCGTACTGCACGGCCTTGTCCAGGTAGTAGCAGTAGTGGCAGTCGAGGTTGCAGGTCGAGCCCGCGGGTTTGAGCATCGTCGTGAAGGCCACCGGCCCCACCTGCTTCTCGGCATCCCGGAAGGTGAAGATATCCTTGTTTTTCATCGACGGAGGTCTTTTCGGTGTCGTTTTTCCAGCCCCAAATATACGAAAAAGGAGGCGACGAACCCGCAAAAAACGCTATCTTTATCCCCTCAAAAACGCCAATCATGCCGCAAACCACCCTTGAGGAGATCATCTCCCGTCAGTTGCAAATCGCCCTGCCCCGGGTCGAAGGGGCCGTCCGCCTGCTGCGCGAAGGGGCCTCCATCCCCTTCATCAGCCGCTACCGCAAGGAGGCCACCGGCTCGCTCGACGAGGTGCAGGTGGCCGCCATCCGGGAGCAGCTCGAACGCCTCACCGAACTCGAAGCCCGCAAACGCACCATTCTCGAGACGATCCAGAGCCAGGGTGCCCTGACCGACGAACTGTGCCGCCGGATCGAGGAGTGCTGGGAGGCCGCTCCGCTCGAGGATCTCTATCTCCCGTACCGCCCCAAACGCCGCACGCGGGCCACGATCGCCCGCGAACGGGGGCTCGAACCGCTGGCCGACCTGCTCCAGGGACAGCGCACCCCGTCGCTCGAACGCGAAGCCCGGCGATTTGTCACGGCCGAGGTGCCGACCGTGGAGGAGGCCCTGGCCGGGGCCTGTGACATCGCGGCCGAACGCATGGCCGAGGACGACCACGCCCGGGCCGCCCTGCGGCGGATCTTCGCCCGCGAAGGGGTGATCCGTTCGCGGGTCGTACGCGGCAAGGAGGAGGCCGGTGTCAAGTATGCGGACTACTTCGACGCCTCGGCCCCCCTGCGCAGCATCGCCTCGCACCGCTATCTGGCCATGCGCCGCGGCGAGGAGGAGGGCTTTCTGCGTGTCGGGATCGAGGTCGATGCGGAGCGCTGCACCGGAGAGCTGTGCCGCCGCTTCATCCGGCAGGGATCAACCACCCGCCGATGGATGGAGGCGGCCGTCGCCGATGCGTTCAAGCGGCTGATCCGCCCCTCGCTCGAGACCGAACAGCTCACCGCGGCCAAGGAGCGCGCCGACGACGAGGCAATCCGGATCTTCGCCGAGAATCTGCGCCAGCTGCTGCTGGCTTCGCCCCTGGGGCAGAAGCGCGTGATCGCCCTCGATCCGGGTTTCCGCACCGGCTGCAAGGTGGTCGTTCTCGACTCGCAGGGCAACCTGCTCCACCACACGGCAATCTTCCCCCATCCGCCGCAGAACCGCCGCGAAGAGGCCGCCGCGACGCTCCGCACACTGGCCCGACGCTACCACACGGAGGCCTTCGCCGTGGGCGACGGAACGGCCGGCCGCGAAACGCTCCAACTGGTGCGCGAACTCGGGATCGAAGGGGTTGAGGTCTTCGCCGTGAGCGAGGACGGCGCCTCGGTCTACTCCGCTTCGGCCACGGCCCGCGAGGAGTTCCCGGATCAGGACGTCACGGTGCGCGGCGCCATCAGCATCGGACGACGGCTGATCGACCCGCTGTCGGAGCTGGTCAAGATCGATCCCAAGTCGATCGGCGTGGGGCAGTATCAGCACAGCGTCGACCAGACGAAACTCCGCAACCGACTGCAGGCCGTCGTCGAAAGCTGCGTCAACAGCGTCGGGATCAACATCAACACGGCCTCGAAACACATCCTCACCTACGTATCGGGGCTGGGACCGGCGCTGGCCGAGAAGATCGTCGCCTACCGCGCCGTCCACGGCGACTTCCCCACACGGCGGGCGCTGCTGCAGGTGCCGAGGCTCGGAGCCCGGGCCTTCGAACAGGCGGCCGGGTTCCTGCGGGTGGTCGGCAGCGAGAATCCGCTCGACAACAGCGCCGTGCACCCCGAATCGTACCGCATCGTCGAACGCATGGCCAAAGACCGGGGCGTCAGTGTCGAACGCCTGCTGGAGGATCGTTCGCTGCGCGAGGGAATCGAGCCCGAACGGTATGTCGACGAGCGCGTCGGGCTGCCCACCGTGCGCGACATCCTCGAGGCGCTGGACAAACGCGGGCTCGATCCCCGTCAGCCGCTTCACGGCTTCGCATTCGCCCCGGACGTCCACTCGATCGACGACCTGCGCCCCGGAATGGTGCTGCCCGGCATCGTCACGAACATCACCGCCTTCGGAGCCTTCGTCGACGTGGGGGTCAAGCAGGACGGACTGGTTCATGTCTCGCAGCTGGCCAACCGCTACGTCGCCTCGCCGGCCGATGTCGTCCGGCTGGGACAGCAGGTCGAAGTGCGCGTCACGGGGGTTGACACCCTCCGCGGGCGAATCTCGCTCTCGATGCGCCGCAACGGCTGACACCCTCTCCGCGCCCTCGAGAAGAGGAGTCGGCGCACGGAAGAAACTTCCGGAAACCACCTGTCGGAAGAGTCAAAAGATCAGCCATTTTTTGAAAAAGAGCCTCTAAACAAAATGTTTCTCATTCCGGCTCTCTATTTTTGTAAAAAAGAGCCCAGGATGGAACGACTCGACGTTTTCAAGGATTCGAACGTATGGATCGCAAGCTACTTTTCGGATGATTGCAGTTGCGCCCACGAGAATAACGAGCACACGCTGATCTATCTCTGTTCGGGATTGCTCGAAATCGAAGAACGCGGACACAGAACGCCTCTTCGCACCGGGGAGTGCGCCTTCATCCGTCGGGACAACCGTATCCGGCTTTGGAAACACGCCAACCCCCAACACCCCTATCACTCCATCGCCCTGAGATTCACGCGGAGTTTCCTGCGCGAATTCTACCTCACGCTCGACCCCTCGCAGATCCCCGCCGAATCCCGCCGCGACAAAACCAGTCTGCGGATCCTGCCCGCCCAAAGACCCGATATCCGGAATTTCTTCGAGTCGATCCAACCCTGTTTCAAAGCGGAAACCAAACCTTCGGAAGAGAAACTCAAACAGAGAATGGCCCAGGGTGTCCACCTCCTTCTCGAAACCGATCCGGCTCTCTACGCCTCACTCTTCGATTTCGTCGAACCCTGGAAGATCAACATCCTCGACTATCTGAACGAGAACTACATGTACGATCTATCGATGGGTCAGATCGCCGCCTACACGGGCCGTTCGCTGGCCACCTTCAAACGCGACTTCGCCAAGGTGAGCGAACTCACTCCCCAGAAGTGGATCCTCGCCCGACGCCTCGAAGCCGCCCGCGACCTGATCCGCAAGGGAGGCCGCAAGATCTCGGAGATCTGTTTCGACGTGGGGTTCCGCAACCTCTCCCACTTCTCGAAGCTCTACAAGACAACCTACGGCGTCGCTCCGAGCCGCGAGATCATTCCCGATCCCCAGCCTCTTCCCGAACCATAGCCTGTGCATCGCGTTCGAGCCCCGCACGGCTCTTGCTGACCGACACCAGGTAGACCCCGCCGAAGAGCAGACAGACGGCCAGCCCCTTGGTCAGGTTGAACGTATCGAGCCCCAGGCTGACGGTGACGATGCACGCCACCAGCGGCTGGATGTAGTTGTACATGCCGGCCACGGTCGGACACAGGTTCTTCTGTCCGACGACGATCAGCATGTAACTGATGAAGGTCGCACAGACGACGATGAAGAGAATGCCCAGCAGCACACGTTCCTTCAGGGCCTCCCATCGGGTGGCCATCAGATCGTCGTACGAGAAGGGCAGCGTGCAGAGAAAGGCGTAGAGGTGTCGCGTACGGCAATGCCGCCATGAGGCGCATTCGCTCTTTCTGATCCCGCCCGACACGGTCCACTGCTTCACGATCGACACCTGCAGCGGGTATCTCTTCCGGCGCTTCCACGACATGACGCCGCTGGAGTTCCGCCGCCGGCACCGGAACACTCCGCCGGACATTGCCGGAGAGCCGGCGGAAACCGCTTCCCGGGACAAATGAACCGTTGATTGAAAATCGGCGCCGGGCATTGTTTTGTTACCCGACTTGATGTATATTTGCTGAAAGCTCGATTTCGTTTTTTCGACATAAACACAACGATCATGGACATCGTGAACATCAAGTTGTCGGGCAAGACCCGGCGCGAACACGACCTGCTGGGCGAAATGGAGATCCCCGTCGAATACTATTTCGGCATCCAGACCATGCGGGCCGCGGACAATTTCCACATCAGCCGCGTACGGCTCAACTTCTTCCCCGAACTGATCCGCGCCCTGGCCGAGGTCAAGGAGGGGGCCGCACGGGCCAACCGGGACCTGGGGCTGCTCGATCCGCAGATCGCCGAGGCCATCGTCCGCGCCTGCGAGGAGCTGCGCGAGGGCAAACTCCGCGAACAGTTCGTCGTCGACATGGTGCAGGGCGGCGCCGGAACATCCACCAACATGAATGCCAACGAGGTAATCGCCAACCGCGCCCTCGAACTGCTGGGCCACACCAAGGGCGAGTACCAATACTGCCATCCGAACAACCACGTCAACCTCTCGCAGTCGACCAACGACGCCTATCCCACCTCGGTACGCATCGCCACGGTGCGCAGCATCGAGAAGCTCGTCGAGGCGCTCCGCCGGCTGATCGACGCCTTCCACGCCAAGGGCGCAGAGTTTGCCGGCGTCATCAAGATGGGCCGCACGCAACTGCAGGATGCCGTCCCGATGACCCTCGGGCAGGAGTTCGAGGCCTATGCCGCCACGCTGACCGAGGAGATCGACCGTCTCGAATCGAACATGCACCTCTTCTACGAGATCAACATGGGCGCCACGGCCATCGGTACGGGCATCAATGCAGACCCGGACTATGCCGCCCTCTGCACGAAACACCTCTGCCAGATCACCGGACTGCCGCTGCGCGAATCGTCGAACCTCGTCGAGGCGACGAGCGACACCGGCGCCTTCATCATGAACTCCTCGGCTCTGAAGCGGCTGGCCGTCAAGCTCTCGAAGATCTGCAACGACCTGCGGCTGCTCTCGTCCGGCCCGCGCTGCGGTCTGAACGAGATCAACCTCCCGCCACGTCAGCCCGGATCGTCGATCATGCCCGGTAAGGTCAATCCCGTCATTCCCGAGGTGGTCAATCAGGTGGCCTTCCGCGTCATCGGCAACGACCTGACCGTGACCTTCGCCGCCGAGGCCGGACAACTCGAACTGAACGTCATGGAGCCGATCATCGTCTATGTCCTCTTCGAGAGCATCGAGATGCTCATCCACGCCATCGACACCCTGCGCGAGAAGTGCATCGTCGGCATCACGGCCAACGAGGAGGTCTGCCGCCGCATGGTCCACGGCAGCATCGGGGTAGTCACGGCCCTGAACCCCTATCTGGGCTACGAGACCTCGAGCATGCTGGCCAAGGAGGCCCTCCAGACCGGCAAGGGTATCTACGAACTGGTGCTCGAGCACAAGCTGATGAGCCAGGAGGAGCTCGACAAGGTGCTCAGCCCCGAGCAGATGATCCATCCCCGCAAGCGCGTCGAAGAGTAGACGCCGGCAGGCCTGCATACGAAAAAGCCACGCCTATCCCCCCGTCGGGGAAGGGCGTGGCCTGTCGCCGCTGCAGTCGTAGACCAGGAGGTTGCCATTGGCCGTGCGCGCCTCGTTCAGATCGGCGAAACCGAGACGCAGAGCAGCATCCGCTCCGGATCAGCCACCACGTTGCAGGTCCGATAGCGGGCTTCGGGGACGTCGTCCTGGACGTGTATACTCCTCGACCTGCCACGTCGTGAGCGACACGCGGCTCACGGTCAGTGTCCCGGCCGCAAAGCAGAGGTAGTCGCCCGCCCGCATGATGCCCGACGAGGTCATCAGATCGGCCGAAATGTCGGCATTGATCGACTTCTTGCGCGTCTGGGTCATCGTCTCCGTATCGACGAAGGTCAGGCAGCTCTTCGTCTCGCCCGTGCGGCCACAGGTGCCCACCACGATCTCGTGGTCGCCCGTGCGACAGATGCCGCTGATGAACTCCCCCGAAAGGGGCAGCGAACTCGTCACCTCGTCGCGGCGCTTCGTGAATTCGAAGAGCCGGGTCTCGACCCAGAAACCGCCTCCGGCGCAGTAGAGGCGGTCACCGATGAGCGTCATGCCGCGCGTCGCCACAACGGTCTCGATCGTCTGCCCCTGGTTGCCGAAGTGGTAGCCCCCCTTGACCAGCGTCAGCACGCCGGTCTCGGTGTCGGGGCGGAACATCCCCTGCCCGTCGGCCAGGAAGAGGTTGTGTTCGTCGATGACGGCCAGATTCTCCGATAAATTGTGAGATTAGCGTGTATATGTGTATAAAAGAAAAATTGCCATCGTAAACTATTGATTTACAACGGAAATCTCAGAAATCTGAGGTCTGAAGCGAAGCTCACTATTCGTTGATTATATGATATTTACGATATTTTACCCTGTTGAATAATTGAATATAAGAACTATTGTAAAGTAAAGATACACTGAAAAATAGGGCCATTTATACCGGTGCGCCCCTATTTGCGCCCCCGAATCTTAAATCGGTCTATATCTCCTCGATTGGCCTTCTGCTTGTCTTTTTTAAGGAAAAGATAATTATTTATTGTAAATTCTTTATAATCAGATATTTTGTAACTTATTTAGTCCCTGAATATTACACTTGTTTTGGGGATTTAAATGGCGAACTACTCGATTTGTAAATGTATCCGAAATGATAAGCCCTTGAAACGGAACGGAAAGTATCCGATTTACCTGCGAATAAGAGTCGGAGACCGAAGTACGAAAATTCCGACGGGCTTGGAGGTATGGGACGGTCGCTGGGATGCTAAACGGATGGAACCGAAGGATAAAACCCTCGCTATCCAGTTGAACCGGAAAATTATGGAGCTCGATCTCTATATCAATCGGCTGTTGGCCGACGGTACGGAGTTGTCGATGGATCTGGTAAAAGAGTTCTATGACGGGAAACGGCGTGTGAAACCCGAAAATAGATCATTCTACGACTATTACCTCGACTTTGTAGAACGAAAACGAAAAGAGGGCTTGAATCCCGAAACGATCCGGGTCTATATGACGACCTTTCACGTCTTGAAAGCGTTTCGATCGGAGCTCCGCATCTCCGATATTTCGCTCCCGTTTATCGAAGATTTTGATAACTATATGCGCGAAGTAAACGGGAATTCGGCCGGAGGTCGGAACCCGAAGCATAAAAACCTGCGGACGGTGATTCTCGATATGCTTAAACGGAATATCCCGGTTGAAAACCCGTATAAGTGGTTCAAGATGCCGAATTTCGCGGTAAAAGAGGTCTATTTGGAGAAAGACGAACTCCTGCATTTGATCGACTACTCCGATAAGTTTGCGAGAGATACGAAAGAGTACCGGATTTTGAAAATGTATCAATTCTCGTGCTTCTGCGGTCTCCGCTTCTCCGACGTGCGCGACTTATGTTGGAAAGACGTGGATTTTTCGAACGGATTGATAAAAAAGCGGATGATTAAGACGAAATCCGAGGTGATAACCCCGCTTTTCCCGATGGCGCGGGAGATATTGGAAGAAAAATCCGAAAACGGGCGTTTGTTGGGAAGCGGTGATAAAATCTTCTATCCCTATACCGAACCGACCGTAAATCGAACGCTTCGTGAACACGTGAAACGGGCCGGAATCGATAAGCACGTAACCTACCATTCATCCCGCCACACCTTTGCTACGCTGTTAGTGCTGGATAAAGTGGATATATATACGATTTCGAAGTATTTGGGTCATAAGTCCGTGAATATGACCCAGCGCTATCTGAAATACGACCTCTCGATAGCCAAGGAATCGGCGAAGAATATCAAAACGTTCTCTGGTAGAAAAGGATAAAAAAGCTATCTTGTGAGAAAATTCTACCGAAATGATTAAACTGCCGACCCCGACTTTATATCTTCGGAGCGATAAACGGAAAAAGAACGGCCGAATGCCGTTATATATCCGATTCCCTCGAATTGATGGCGAAGAGCCGAAATATCCGATGGGTATCGACTTATTGCCCGAAGAGTGGGATGATAAGACGAAGGAACCGATCGACGACGCGCTGAAACTGATTATCGAGAAGGAGTTGACGCGAATTAGAACCCGGATATATAATGTTCTGGTAAATGGCGAAAAGTTGACGAAAACGTGCCTGCGCGAGATTGTAGCGAATGAAGAGCCGAAAGATCCGGGCGATGCGTCATTCTACGAATATTTCGATAAATACGTCTTGGAGCGGAGACAGGCCGGAAAGATGACCCGCTCGACGGAAAAGGGGTATGATACGACCCGGCGAGCCTTGAAAGAGTTTCGCGAAAAAATCCGGATAAAGGATATTGACGCGAAGTTTATCAATGATTTCGAACGCTTTTTGATAAAGCGGGGTCGTGAACACGGCCTTGGAGATGTTTTGGGAACGAGAGCGAACCGGTTGAAGCACGTCCGGACGATTGTTCTTGATATTGAACGTCGAGGTATTCCGATAAAGAATCCGTACCGGACCCGTGAATGCGAGGTTCCCAAAGCTGCCGAAAACGATACGTTCCTCGAATATGACGAACTGAAAAGGATGTACCAGCTTTTGGGACTCGATGCCGAAATCGGATCGACCGAGTTCCGGGTATTGGTCATGTTCCTGTTTTCTTGTGCCGTAGGAATCCGATTGAGTGATGCGCTTTGTATAACCTGGGGCGCGCTGGACGTAACGCAAGAAACGATTATCGTACACTTGATTCCTAAAAAGGGGGATAAGCCGTGGAAACGGAACCGCGAAGTTCATATCCCTCTATCGACCTTCGGCGAAAGAATGATCGAATGGATTGCCGCCGATGATGACGGAATCCCTTTAAGTCAGGTCGAACGTGAAAACCGAATGTTCCGAATTTCATCGGCGTCGACGGTAAATCCGACGTTGAAAAAGCTGGCGAAAATGGCAGGGATAGATAAGAACCTGACTTATCACGCCTCCCGAAGAACCTTTGCGACCTTAACTGCAGCGGAGGGTGCGGATACCTATACGATTAAGAACTATTTGGGACACTCGAGCGTAACGATGTCTGAACGCTATATGAAATGGAGCAAGCAATTGGCTCTTGAATCGGCGGAGAAAAACCACTTGATTGATATAAAGAAGATCGTACACCGGACGAAAAAAAAGAAATAGGTCGAAGCTTCCGCCGAGTTCTGGCGGAAGCTGTTTTTATCTTTGTCGAAAACCTTTGGACGATGAATGCCTTGACGAATAATACGGCGACGCTGCTGCGCCGTTACCTGTGGCTCCTGGAGACGATCTATTCCGCGGGAAGAATCACGCTGGATGAAATCCGCCGCCGCTGGCTCCGGAACGAATGGTCGGGCGGAGAGGAACTTCCTCGAAAGACCTTCGAGAATCACCGGAAAGCCGTCGAAACGCTCTTCGATGTCAATATTGCCTGCGACCGCCGGACGAACGAATACTTTATCGAATACGGCGATGATCTCGAACGGGACGATCTGCGACGCTGGTTGTTGGAAACCTTCGCTGTAAACGATCTCTTGGTAAATAGTAAACGCCTGCGCCGACGGATCGCATTGGAACCGATTCCCTCGGGCTACACCTACCTGACGACCGTTCTCCGGGTGATGAAAGAGAACCGATGCCTGGAAATCATCTATCGTCATACCTACGATGAAAAGCGGGAAAAGCGCTACGAGGTTGAACCTTACGGGTTGAAGGCCTTTCGACGGCGCTGGTATCTGATCGCCGAAAGCGTGGAGATGGGCGGAATTTATGCGTTCGCCCTCGATCGGGTAGTTGATATAACTCCGACGGCGAAAGAGGCTGAAATCCCCTTGGATTTTGATTGCGCGGAGTTCTATGCCGACGCCTTCGGAATTATCCGGATTCCGGGGCAATCCGCCGAACGGATTGAAATTCGGGTCTATGGGAAGCAGGCGAACTATGTTCGGGCCCTGCCACTGCATCCTACCCAGCGGGAGATTGAACGGACCGCGGAATATTCGGTGTTCGAATACCGGCTGGCCCCGACCTATGACTTCCGGATGGAACTGCTCTCGCACGGTGCCGACGTGGAGGTACTGCAGCCCGCGTGGTTTCGGGAAGAGGTGAAAAAGATCGTGGATGAGATGTCAAAACGATACGACGGATGAGTCTTTGTGAAAGATGAAATAATCAGAGAAAAAGGCTTCGACGACTTGGGATCGAAGCCTTTTTTGTTGGAAATCCGCGAAATCTTCGTACTTTTGTCTATGACATATCGATAAACGCGAAAGCGTAAGTTTATTCTCTACGGCGAATCTGGAAAATTCTTACGAATACGAGAATAAGCGCGATTATTCCCGTGTCCTTGAAAAAGGGCGTGGGCTGTTGCTTATTTTAGTATTCGGGTATTCCAGAACCTGCCGTATGAAATAAGCCTTCAGCGCCACGCTTTCTTTGTTTAATCCCCTGCCGGTTCGGGCGTTGGGCAGGAATGGTTCGATGGCAAAAATAGGCGGACCTTGCGCCGGGAGTTGGCGGAAGCGACTGATAATTTTGCCGGAAAGAGACTGTAATCGGGATCGAATGATGAAAAAGAGTGAACTTTCGACGAGGAACCGGATGTGTTCCGTGGCCGGTGGAATGGCCCGATGGTTTATAGACCGGGAAGTTCCCTCCCGGCTGATCCCTTTCCGGGGAGAATTTCCCCTGCTGGATACGATCGAGACGAAGCGATTCCGGGAGGCGATCCGTTCGACGATGTGGATCGAGGAGTTGCCGCCGAAACTGCGGTATGCCGCTGCCGAAGGGAGTCGGATGGCACGGCTGGAGGAAGATTTCCGCCACTACCTGTCGAGATACGAAGTAACGGGGGACGATTTCGAAACGTGGGACGAGGCCGAAAAGTCGAGGTGGCTGCGGGATTGGATGAAGGCCGCTTCCGTCAGCGAGGACGACCTGACCGTTAAAAAATACCGGGAAGAATCGGCCTCGGCTCCGGAACCCGTTGGCGATCCGACGATACCGGACGTCGAGAAGCGGGAAATTGATGACGATAGGATCGCGCGACGGGCCTATTGGGACGATTTGTGCAGTGAGTTCGGACGGATCGGCTGGGAGGAGAAACTGCGGGACCTGGCCTTGTATATTCACTACGGTGGGGATTTGGAGGCCGTTTTGACCCGCTATAAAGCGAGTCACCCCGATTACGCCGACCGGGTTCCCTTCTCGTTGGCGTATTATATCAGCTACCTGCGGACGGGCCGTGCGATCTCCGTGTTGAATGATTTTCTATGGAGAGGCGTTGCTCTTCCCGAGCGGCGGTTGGCGGCTCTGCTCTCCGCCGAGTTACACGAACGGCTGGAGGAGTTTTTCCGATGGGACGGTGCGGCGAACCGTGCTTGGACGGTGCGGATCGACTACGAAGGCGAAAAAAGGATGATGGAGAAAGCGATGGCTTTGGGTGTGGAGCGAGGCCGTGAATTTCTAATCTTTGGGAACCTGACTATAAAACCTTTTACTATGGAAACGAAAGAGATCTTATTGAAGGAGAACCCTTGGCTCGAACTGGCTGAAAAATTGAAGGATAGCGATTACCGCGGATCTCCGGATGTTCTCGTTTGCAGCGGCGACCGGACCGCGATCGAAGCCTTTAACGAAACGGCCGACGAACTGCATAAAATCCGGCTCGAAGGGGTTCCCGAACCGGTGCATGGTCGTTTCTTTAACGCGAAAGTGGCCCTTCTGACACTGAATCCCGGGTGGGTAGAGCGCACTGATAAGCAACTCGGGAACGATGGCACGTTGAAAGAAATGAACCCCGAAGACCGGCAGTTTTTCCTGCAACAGAAGGCCGAAGCGATGTTGTTGAAAGGGCGTCCCTTCCCGACTAAAAATAAAACGCTGCGTGCCATTGATACCAGCTATTGGAATAAACTGCTTAACGAGGTGCTGAATAGATGCCCCGATGCTCCGAACTACCTGACGATTATTCAATACCTTGGGTATCACTCTAAAAAATATAAGGATATCGGGAAACGGCGGATTCACTCGGAATCGGGGCTGCTCCCCACCCAGGAGTTTGCCGTAAAGCTGGTTCGGTATCTGATGAATAAGGGGGTGCTGATCGTGATTTGCCGAAGTAAAAAAAGATGGTTTGCTGCCGTTGAAGGGTTGGAGAACTATTCGAATCTGGTGCTCCTGAATAATTACCGACGGCCCTATCTTTCACCGAATAATTGCGCGGATGACGGATTCGATGCTGTCATAAAAGCGCTGAAAGAATAGGATATTTCCGATCTCGCTGCGACCGCCCGAATAGTTTCCGGGAAAGGGCTTCGGGACGTATAAAAGAACCGACTAATCTCTATAAACTAATTTTTATAAAACGATGAACTACTTCGCTTTGGTTGATCTCTTCGGAGGCTTTTTTATCGCTTGGTGTATCATTGGGATACTCGTTTGTATAAGTATTGTCTGCCGAATGGCTAAAAACTACGGCCGCTCGGTAGCCGAATGGCTGCTGATCGCGATTTTCTTCTCGCCGATAGTTGCCATTATCGGGTTGGCGGCCCTGGGTAAGACGCTCGAAAAGAGGTTTGAAGAGTGGGAGTGGATGGAAACCCAGAAAAGGATGGCCCGAAAGGAGATGGATGAGGATAACGATTATATGAACGTATCGGAAGCGGATTTGAAAGAGGTATAATGCCCGCTGCCCGTTTGCGCCTCTCTTCCCAAAATATAATCGCGCGAATAGTTAATGGTTTTCCGGTTTTATATAAGAAAATATAATAGGCCTCGAAAACCAGCTATTCATAGGGATTCTGTAAGCGGAGGAGCCCGATTTTTCTCCTAAACGGTTGAGAAATAGAAAATAAGAGGTATAGAATCGTTATCTTTGCAGAAAAGCTATTTGTGTTATGATAGATAATTTAACGATTCGTTTGGAAGGATTTTCGGGCTCCTTTGAGAACTGCGAGCGTGTCAAGGAGAACGGTAATATCGCGATATATCGACTGAAAGGCCTCTCCTTGACCACTCCGCACCCGCTTGCCTTGATTTTGGCGAAACGGTCGGGAACTCTCTATATCGTAAATAGCCTCCGGAAGTGGTATTATGGAAGAGCGTCCCTGCTCGACTTTACCTCCGAAACGCTTCTTCACGCCTTTAAGCTGTTGGCCGAACGCTTGAAGATCTCCTACGAAGAATTGAGCCGCGGCCGTGTTACCCAGGTCGAGGCCGGGCTGAATCTACGCACGCGAATCTCGTGTCAGCGGTTATTCGGTCTGATAGCCGGATATAAGACCCGCCCGCGAAACTCGATTAAGAATGAAACCCTCTACTTCGGAGATCGAACCCGCGGCGTAGGTTATAAGAAGGTGATGCTCTACGATAAAACCGCCGAGATTGTTGCCAGGATGCTGCTTCGGAAGCGTTTCCGTCAAGAGGAGATTTTTGAGGTGCTGGCCCGGCACGGTTACTTCTTCCCGCGGTATGAATTCAAACTCGCCGACCGTCAGGCCCTTTCTCAAAACGGCCTCGATATCCGTACCGTCTCCGACCTCGTAGCCCGATACGGAGAACTCTACCGGTTTCTGGCACGCGAAGCCCGGAATTTCGTGCTGTTCGAACGAATCGGAATTACGGAGCGAATGACCCCGAAAGAGCGTCAAATCGCCGAAGGACTGAACGAATACGGATATACGGAATATCTTGAAAGATGCCGGGAAACGTGTCGTTCACGAACGGTTAAGGGATTGAAATCCGCACGCTATAAAGTTCGGAAGGATTTAATCCGCGTGATCGACCGCTACGATACGGGAGATTACGGAAGCCGTCAGTTCCGAATCGACCTCGGGCGGAATCTCGTAAGAATAAGTAAGCACGATCCCGCACTGAACCTGCCTGAAACCCTCCGGGAGCTCTTTATCGGCCGCCCTGCCTCTAATAATAAGAGGAATAAGTAAGCTATACCTAAAAGGGTAGATAATGGATAGCTTATAATAACGAGAAGTAAATTAGTTATTACGAAGATACTCTAATAGGCGAAACCCGAAATCCTGTTCGACCGATTGACCGGGGAGTTCGGCGTGCCGCTGTTCGGCCGAATTCGACCTGTCTCGATTATTCTTATGGCGGGACCGATTTCCGGATTCCGCTCCCGTCGGGCGAATACGCGCCTATCCCCCCCCCGTCAATAATGCTTGGATATCGGCGCTTTTTCCGTTGAAACAGAATGTCGGCGAAACCGGCAATGCGATTGGATCGGGAATAAGTCCGGCTGCTATTGCTGCTATTCAAGCGATGCCGGGGAATCGGGGATAATAGCGGAGCGATGATCGGTCGCTGGCCTTGTCAGTTATTAGTGGGCGGCGGAAATTCGGGAGGATGGTCTATGAACTGTTCCGTGAATAAGAGGCCGAAAATCCTTTCAAGCCTCGATTATTCAATAGTGCAGTGATTGACTGTATATTGAAAATTCGGACCGCTTGCGCCCCTATCTGCGCCCCCGTAAATGAAAGAAGGCCTCTTAATCGCTAATAATTAGCTGATTAGAAGCCTTCTTTGAGGTCTGAAGCGGACGCCATGAATTTGAATCGAATTTTACCGATTTTAATTTTATTTTATCTATATATCAATATTTTACAGCCGTTTTTCATCAACTGTGAGGTCTGAAAGTTTTCGAAAATTCGGCCGATGTATGACAAATGTATGACAAAAATGATTACATTTGCAGCAGACAAAACCTCCTGACCTATGGCTTCATTCTGCTATCGCATCCGCTCGACCCAGAAAAACAAACTGGTCAAAATCCAAATTCTCTTCACGGTTGGCCGTGGCAACCAGTTCTACGTCGACAGCCAATATATGGTGTTGACAGATGCCTGGGACAACAAGCGGCAGACAGTCAAAAGCCGCTTCACCTTTACCGACGATTTCACCGAACAGCAGGGGCGCGAGCTGACCAAGAACCTCTCCGAACTGCGCAGCCACATCCTCGGAGAGATTGCCAAGGATCCCGAGCACGCAATGACGAAGACGCGGCTGGAGAAGATCATCTACAGCTTCCACCACCCGCGCAGTCTCACCACCGGGCACCGTGTCCGCAGCCGCGAATCGCTCGGCGACTACATCGCCCGCTTCACGCGCGAAATGGAGGAGGGCACCCGGCTGAACATCCACAAACTTCGCTACGGCCCCTCGACCATCAAGAACTACAAGGGGTTCGTCGTGCAGTTCGACGAGTACTGCAAAGCCAAACGCAAGCAGTTCGACTTTGCCGACATCGACCTGAAGTTCTACGACGACTTCGTCGCCTGGTTCACCGCCAAGAACTACTCCGTCAATACGATCGGACGCCACGTCAAGGAGCTGAAGATCATCATGCGCGCGGCCCGCGAGGAGGGGCTGCACGACAACGGGGCGATCGAGAGCCGCAAGTTCCGCGTGCTGACGGCCGACGTGGAGAACATCTACCTGACGGAGTCGGAGATCCGGGCCATCGCCGCGCTCGACCTCTCGAAAAACCGGCACAAGGATGTTGCCCGCGACATCTTCCTGGTGGGGTGCTACACGGCGCAGCGCTTCAGCGACTACTCGACCATCAACGAAGGCAACATCCGCACGCTGGAGAACGGACAGCAGGTCATCGACCTCAAGCAGCAGAAGACCGGCAACCACGTCGTCATTCCGGTCCGGCCCGAGCTGCAGGCCATTCTGGAGAAGTACGACAACCGGCTGCCGAGAACCTACGAGCAGAAGGTGAACCACCTCATCAAGGAGATTGCGCGCGAGGCGGGCATCACGGAGAAGGTTGAGGTCTCCTACATCGAAAATGGCGAGAAGAAGAGCCGGCTGGTCGAGAAGTGCGACCTGGTGAAGACCCACACGGCACGCCGCAGCGGCGCAACGAACATGTATCTGGCGGGGATCCCGACCATCGCCATCATGAAGGTTACGGGCCACAAGACCGAACGGGAGTTCATGAAGTACATCAAGATCACCGAGGAGCAGACCGCTCTGGAGCTGATGAGCCACCCCTATTTCAGCGGGAAGCAGGCAAGTGAGTGAAAATTTGGAGATTTGCCAATTGTTTTTTAACTTTGTTACGGCGGTAAAATTTACAGCCATAACAAAACAGCTCGGATTATGAAATTCTACAACCGCGAGACGGAAACAGCCAAGCTGCGCGAAATCCGCACCTTGTCATACGAAGACCATTCGCGACTGACCGTTCTGACGGGCCGCCGCCGGATTGGCAAGACATCGTTGATTCTCCGGGCCATGGAGGACGAACCGCTGGTCTACCTCTTCGTCGGGCGCAAGAACGAGGCATCGCTCTGCGCGGGCTACTGCAAGGAGATTGCGGCAAAACTGGAGCTCTTCGTACCGCCCATGACGAGTTTTCAGGATGTCTTCACCTTCCTGATGCAGCAGGGAGAGAACCGCCGATTCACGCTGGTTGTGGATGAATTCCAGGAGTTCTTCAACATCAACCCGTCGGTCTACAGCGACGTGCAGAACGTCTGGGATCAATACCGACTGAAGACCCATGTGAACTTCATCGTCAGCGGCTCGATCTATTCGCTGATGGTCAAGATCTTCCAGAACTACCACGAACCGCTGTTCGGACGGGCGGATGTCATCATGAAACTCACGCCGTTCGCATTGCCGGTGCTGAAGCAGATCCTCGCGGAGCACGCCCCCGGCTACACGAACGACGACCTGCTGGCTCTCTATACCGTTACGGGCGGCATTCCGAAGTATGTGGAGCTGCTGGTGGATGCAAAGGCCCTGTCGGTCAAAAAGATCATCCATGCGGTATGCGACCCCGATTCGCCCTTCAAGGACGAGGGCAAGACGCTGTTGATTGACGAATTCGGCAAACAGTACGGCACCTACTTCTCGATTCTCGACGCCATATCGAACGGCATCAACACCCAGTCGGAGATTGCCGCGGCGCTGGGCGAGAAAAGTATCGGCGGGCAGCTGAAAAAGCTGGAAGAGACCTACGGAATTACGAAGAAGATGCGCCCCATCCTCTCAAAAGAGGGGACGCAGACCGTACGTTATGAGATTGCCGACCTCTTCCTCCGCTTCTGGTTCCGCTACTTCGAAGGCAACCGGACGCTGGTTGAGATGAACCAGTTCGAGGTGCTGGAGAAGATAATTGCGGCCGACTACACGACCTACTCGGGCCGAACGCTCGAAACCTACTTCAAGCAGCAATTCATCGAAAGCCATGAATACCGTGACCTTGGCTCCTACTGGGAAGCCAAGCGGGGCAAGGAGCAATACGAGATCGACATCGTCGCCCTGCGGCTGGAGAAGAACAGGGCCGTGGCCGTCGAGGTCAAGCGTCAGCGCAAGGAATTCAAGCCCGAAGTCTTTGCCGAGAAGGTGCAGCACCTCAAGGAGAAGGTGCTCCCGAAATATGAGATCGAGCAGCGCTGCCTGACGCTGGAAGATATGTAGCCATGCCGCGCCGTCGAAAAATAACGATCCGGGCCTCCGAGCTGGAGTGCTTCGAGACGCTCGTCCGGGAGTTGCACCAGCGGCCGGAGTTTGCCGGATTCGATCCGTCGAGCCTGCACGTCTGGGCTTACGAACAGTATGAGCCGAAGCTGAAGGATGCCGACGCAATCCTGCGCCGCTTCGACTACTGGCTGGGCGTACACAAGAGCGAGCGCTATCTGATGGCAAACGGCAGCCGGCTCTTCAACAAAAAGGAGCTTGCCGAGGCGCTGGGCGTCGCACGTCCGACACTCGACCGGTGGATTGCGAACGGATGGCTGGAGCCGTGCCGCGTTCAGATCTCAAGCAGCGGCGACATCCTCTTTGCAGCCAATGCCGTTCGGGAGGTATTGGAACGGTTCCGATAGGCTCGAAAATCCACATCACCAACAAGGACGGCACCCGCCGCCCTCTTTTTTTTCGCCCCGAACAGAATCCTATTACACGGCAGTGCCAACCGAAGCAACCGAATGCCAAAATCCGGAAACGGGCGGCAGAGAGTCTTCGGTGTGGCACCAGTTGGCATCGGTTGGCGCTGATTTGTAACGCCATTCGCCGTTTTCGGGAGGGGTTCGGAAAGCCTTTCTTTGCGTCATCAACCAAATTCGAATCTTATGACCAAAGAAATCTTTCTGAGCGGCATGACCGCCGACCAGCTCTCGGAGATGATTCGCAAATCGCTGCGCGACGAGTTGCGGCAGCTCCACCCCGAACCCTCCGCCGAGACACCGAACTATCTGACCCGCCGCGAAACGGCCCGCCGCCTGCGCATCTCGCTCGTGACGCTCAACGACTGGGTGAACCGCGGGCGGATCCGCGCCCACAAGATCGGCGGGCGCGTGCTGTTCCGCGACAGCGATGTCGAAGCGGCACTGCACCGGATTGTCCCCATCAAAAACCGATAGCCATGAAGACGACAACAGATTGCATCGGCATCCGGGAGTATCTCCTCCGCCGGGGACTGCACCCCCACCACGAAACCGCCACCCATGGCATGTTCCTCTCACCGCTACGCGAGGAGCACACCCCCAGTTTCAGCGTCCGCTACGACAAGGGGCTCTGGTACGACTTCGGGCTGGGTGAAGGGGGCACGCTTCTTCAGCTGGTCATGCGCCTCGAAGGGTGCGGCATGGCAGAAGCCATTCGGAGCCTGTGCAAAGGATCCGCAGACGAAGTTCCCTTCCAGCCCCTCCCGACCGCCTCGCCGCGCGAAGACTCCCCGCTGCGGATTCTCGGCGTCGGGGAGATTCGCCATCCGGCATTGATCGGCTATCTGCGCGAGCGCGGCATCGACCCCGCCGTGGCCGGAGCGCTGTGCCGCGAGGTCCACTACGCCGTCGGCGAGCGGCGCTTCTTCGCCATCGGCTTCCGCAACGATGCCGGAGGCTGGGAGCTGCGCAGCCCGCAGTTCAAGGGGAGCAGCACCCCGAAATCCATCACGACCTTCGACCGGCACGGCGACACGGCGCTGCTCTTCGAGGGCTTCTTCGACCTGCTCTCCTACCTGACGTTGCAGCACGAGCCGACACCGACCGTCGATACCGCCGTACTCAACTCCGTGGTCAACCTTCCCCGCGCCTTTCCTTTTCTCACACGCCACGCGACGATCCACACCTTCCTCGACAACGACGAGGCGGGGCGTCTCGCCCTCGAACGGCTGCGCAACGCCCTGCCCGATGCGACCGTCATCGACCGTGCGGAGAGCTACCGTGCCCACAAGGATCTGAACGAATCGCTCCGACCGTCCGCGAAGGTTTCCCGCATGCCGCGTCGTCGCGGCCGCAAGTTGTAACGTCACCCGGAATGACACCGGAACCGTCGCCCACCCATCGGCCGCTTCGCGCCCGCGGCTTTTCCCCCAAGGAAAAAGCCATAGCCTATTAGGGCTTTTTCCGACGCATCGGCCCGCCGACGCTGAAAAAGCCCCAATAGGCCAAAGGGTCAAGCCCTCTGGACACCCCCTGTCGTGCTGCGCACGCCGACCGCCGAGGCGGTCCCTTCTTCAACCACACAACCCTCCGAAAAACGACCGTACCATGGGATATACCGTCCTGCATCTCGACAAAGCCCCGGGCAACGAGGCTGCCATGACCGCCCACATCGCCCGCACGAAAATACCCGCCAACGCTTCGCCCGAACGCACCTGCCTCAACGAGGAGCTCGTCGAGTTCCCCGAGGAGGTAGCCGACCGTACGGAGGCGATCAACTACCGACTCGAACACGCCGGCCTCACGCGCAAGATCGGAACGAACCAGGTGCGGGTGATCCGCGTCATGCTGACCGGTTCGCACGACGCGATGAAGCGCATCGAGGAGGAGGGGCGGCTTCCGGAATGGTGCGCCGACAACCTCGCCTGGCTGCGCGAAACCTTCGGGGCGGAGAACGTCGTCTCGGCCGTCGTGCACCGCGACGAATCGACCCCGCATATCCACGCCGCCGTGGTGCCGATCGTCACGGGCGAGCGCCGCAAGGCCCGCACCGCCGCATCCGAAACACCCGGCAAACGGCACTACCGCACGAAATCCGCCGCCCGGCCCCGCCTCTGCGCCGATGATGTCATGTCGCGCGTCCGTCTCAAGCAGTATCAGGACAGCTACGCTGCGGCGATGTCCAAATACGGACTGGAGCGCGGCATCGACGGTTCGGAGGCGCGCCACATCACCACGCAGGAGTTCTACCGCCAGGCCATCGCCCAGCAGCAGGATCTGCAGGAGAACATCGACGCACTGCTCCGTCTCGAAGAGCAGAAGCGGAAGGCCGTCGAGCAGCTCAAACAACAGGAGCGGCAAGTGCGCACCGAATACGAACAGACCGCCACGCTCCAGGCGCAGAAGAGCGCCGAACTGAACCGCACCGAGGCCGAGCTGAAGAGCGTGAAGGGCGAGCTGAAGGGAGCCAGGTTGAAAAACGCCGCGGCGGAGGTCGGATCGAACATCGTCGAGGGGATCGGGGCGATGATCGGCACCTCCCGCGTCAAGCGGCAGCAGCAGGAGATCGACCGCCTCAACGCGGAGAACGCCGCCCTGCACGAACAGATCGGAAAACTGAACCGCGCCAACCGCGAGGAGAAGGCCCGACATGAGCAGGCCGAACAGCAGCTGCAGGCAAAGCTCGACCGCATCGAACACTGGCTGCCCGACACGCAGACGCTCCTCAGCTGGGGCGAATACTGCCGCGACATGGGAATCCCGGAGTCGGGCGCCCGCGAGATTATCGCCATGAAGCCCCTCTACGTCTCGGGCGAACTCCGCACTCCGGAGTATTCGCACCGCTTCGACGTCTCGAATACCGAAATCCGCCTGCAACGCGACCCGAACGGCCCCGGAGGCTTCCAGCTGCTCATCGACCACCAACCCGCACACGCCTGGTTCCGCCAACGGTACGTGGAGCTCATGACCCGCCTGGGCTACCCCGTCCGCCCCGAACGCCCCGTCATCCGACGACATACCATCAAGCGATAAATCGAGTGCCAAACAAATTGCCTTTGAATGCCATCATTTTTCATCAAGCAATATGATTTAGACAGACCTTATCCTACTGATGAATATATGACTAGCAATTGTTTGAAGTGGTCAGGCAAAAGTTATATGGATTAGCACGATATTGTAACTTTTCCTAAAAACCGGACTGTTCTGAATTAGACAAAATGATAACGTTGTCAAAAGAGGAACAAATAAAAAGGATATTGTCAAAGAACTTAAAAACGGAGTATCTACAGAGGCAGTAGCTCAGGATTACAGAGTAACGGGATCCTCATTATATAACTGAAAATCTAAGCATAGTGGCATAGATATAAATCAGATTAGGAGACCTAAGAAACTGGAGGAGAGAACCAACGGCTAAAGCAGATATCGGTATCCTTCAAAGGCTAGGGAAGTCCGTACTATTCCCACGCATAAAGGGAATTTCCAATCCTGCGAGATCAGATACGGATGGCTGTTTGGTGTCATGGATGGGAATTCCTGAGTTGAGACCACTGAAATATAAATCCTTGCGGATAGCAGGGCTGTGTATAAACTTCACTGGAACTGATGCGTTTAATCGCATCATCTTAAACCAATAGCGTTATTTCAAGAAGAGCGTCTCCAAAAAGGATGGTTATATACGCAAAACGAAGAGTCCGGGTAAAGACTCTTCGTTTTGACATGGTGCGAGGACGAGGGGATCGTCCTGAGATTTCGGGATACGACATTTTCGGGCTTGTCCTTTTTCAAGAACGTCTTCTGACATCGAACATGAATCCGGATTCGAACTGTACCCCGATTCCCTCCGTCCAGCCAACTGACACCGTTGCGAGAAAGGCCTATTCGTTCAGCAGCATTCGGATTGTATCTTCCAGTTTCTGTCCGCGCAGGTTTTGTCCGACAATCCGATTCTCGGCATCCAGTACGTAGATTGCAGGAACGCTCCGCACCCCATACATCCGTGCTACAGCATTGTCCCAGCCCTTCAGATCAGACGTATGAATCCACTCCATTTTGTCGGTTTCGATGGTCTGCAGCCAGTTTTCCCGTTTCGTGTCCAGCGATACGCTGATGATCTCCAGCCCTTTGTCCTTGTATTTGTCGTAGATGCGTCGCACATTGGGCGTCTCGGCCCGGCAAGGTCCACACCACGAGGCCCAAAAATCGAGCACCTTCACTTTGGCCTGAATGCCATAAAGAGATACGGGATTGCCATCGGGATCGTTTTGGGTGAAGTCCGGAGCAATGTTTCCGTTTTCCGTACAGCTCATCGCTTCGGCCATTCGCTTGACGGCCTGTCCCGGAGGTGTCTGTAAGGCATTCGGACCCAACAACGCCACCTTTTCGCCAATTTTGCGTGCTGCGGCGAGTTCACGGCTGCGCAACCATACGAGGGTTGCCGCTACGATATTGTCGTTCTGGCGCAACAGGCTGTCTTCGTATTGTTCCTGAGCAGTTTTGAGATCTTCATAGATTGCCCAGTGATGCATTTTTCCGAAAAGATCGTCTCTTTTTGCCGCCTCCCGGTAAGCGGTTTCGATCTTCTTTTTTTCTTGGTCGAAGGCTTTGTTCCGGGCGGAATAAGCGTTCCAGATCTCCTGCAACGCTCCGCCTTTCACCTGCATCGAGCCTTCGGCATCGACTTCGAGTTTATAGGAATGGATGCCCGGTTCGAAAAAAAACGGAATACGAGGCAGCACTTCCGGGATGCGCAGACAAGCCATGGTGCATTGCCCGGTCACCGGAATTTCAAAATTCCCGTCCGTCACGACTCCGGCAACCAGCAGGGAATCCTGACCGTTCGTATCGATTCCGGTCAATTCGATTTGGGTGCCGTTCTCAATCTCCGGCAGAGTACCGGTGATTTGATAGCCCTCCGACGTGTTGCAGGCAGCTCCGACCGTCAGTAGGATTCCTGCCATCATTGCTTTTTTCATTGCTTTTTTCATTGCTTTCTTCATGCCTTTTTTCATTCTCACGTTTCTCGGCAACATGTTTTCCAGTTTTTTTGAAAATGAATGTTTAATGAGTCCCTTTTTGCAGTTGGAGACTCTCTTTTTGTTGACTTGTTTTTGGATCGCCAGGTCCAGTGCGGCCCCGGATGCCGAATATCTCGCCCCGACATCCGGGTCTGCACAGGACTTCATGCTTCAAAACCGCCTCTTTTATCGGCAGCCAGCAGCAACGGACCGATTCTGGCACATCTTTCTGGAATGGATCCGGCCCTTACAACTCTTCATACTCTTTGTAGACGACATCCACGATCTTGCCCAGTCCATCGATCTCCTCGGCGAGCGTAAGTTTGTCGGTTGCAAATTCCGGAACCTCGTAGAGCCGGAATGTTCCGACATTCGGATCATCAGGCGATGCCATCTTCTTGTTCGTACAGACGACCAGTTTGTACATGTTGTCACTCATGCCTTCAGGCCCGTTCAGATATAGCATCTTGTTGAATTTGCAGACGGCAATCTCTTCTCCGGGATCCAGGGCCAGAACTTCGGTGACATTCATGGTTGTTTGATTGCCTATATCTACCCGGTATACTTTGTTTTCCGTGGCGTAGAAGAGCACGTTGAGACTGGGGTGTAAAGCAAAGAATTTGGCGTTTGCCATGTCCGGCCCTTCGATTTTGCCATAGCAGAACTGTTCGACTTCTGCAAGCTTCAGCATCATGCCGTAGAGGTAGTATTCCGGGCTGGCCGGTTCCTTCAAGACAGCCACAACCAGTTCATCGATATCGTAATGGGAGTCCATGAATACCATGTCCCTGCCGGTAACAACGTCGAACAATTGAGTGCCTGTACATTGCATTACTGAAGGGTAGTTGCTGGAATCGTATTTGGTCAGAAATTGTTTGCCATCCGAGTCGTAGAATATTGCGGCGTAGTTATAACCCCAGGTTTCCGGATCTGTATATGCATAGGAGTAGGAGACTCCGACAAACGGTGCGGCCCTGAACGGTGTTTTCCCGTTCACCATATTGATGGGATAGGAGAAGAACGCCTGGTCGGAGCATTCGGTTTTGTAGATTTCGCCCTCGTTGTTGATGACCCACCAGTATCCCACGTAATTGGGTGATGCCGTGTATATGTCATTGACGCTGCTTTCAATCAGGATATGGTCGCCGGCCGTTCCGAAATACCATTTCAGGTCCGTATCTTCGCCGATATGGAAGTTGCTTCCGGTGATGGCGAAACTGCCCTTGTCCGTAGCCAGAAAGGGGAATCCGATAGTACCGTAGTTATCCCCTACGAAGAAGAGTCTTTTGGGCGACCCCATATCGAAATCGAGGTTTTTCCACAGGTCGGGATAGAGCACGTCCTCCTTCCCTTCGCTGTCCTTGCCGATCAGGTCCAGGCGGGTCCGGCCGTTATCATCGCAGGCGACCAGCCATCCGTTGCTGCCCTGGCTGGTTACGTGCAGGTAGAAGTCCTCGATCCAGGTGACACCCGTCGCGGGGTCTTTGACCTCGAAGAATCCCGTGTAGTCGCCATCGGACAGTTGTACGGGATATACGAGATCCTTCTCGCGGCTGACGATGAACTCATCCAACGAGGCTCCGCTGTTCGTGTCGGCATTCCGAGGGATGATCCGCCACGTGTACTCGTAGTTGTCCGCCTCGCTCATGGTCGAGTGGATGACGGGGGAGATCTTCAGCGTTGTCTGAAAGGCATAGGCCTGGTATACATTTTCCCGGTCGATACCTTCGATTGTCACTTCGTTGATGTCGTGATAGTCGTAGTTGCCCTTGTCGCTGTAACAGGCCGTCAGAAACAGGGCTGCCGCACAGCAGACGGCTGCAATCTTGTATAATGAACGGAATTTCATACGGTTCAGTTTTTAGGGTGTTAATTTTGCGAATCGGGTCCCATGGTCATCAGGGTCTCGCCATCCTCTTCATAAATGGGCGGGTTCTGTTCATTCAGCCAGCGCTGCATGTATTGGCCGATGAAGATCAGATAAGCCGTGCGGTTTCCGTAGTCATTGCTGATCCACTCGGTACGGTCGATTCCCATGACATCGCAGATCGTGATGGATTTTTTCATCGAATATTCTCCGAAAATCGCTTCGTGCCGATACCACCAGTCCGGTTTTGCCAGGTTCTCGTTCATGACGATCACCCGTTGCAGGTCGATCCGGCGGCGGTTGTTCTCCTTGTCGGTGATCTCGCGCGAGTAGAGGAATTTCAGCTCTTCGGTCTCCTGCAAGGCGATGGTCAGCGCGCGGCTTTCGGTTTGCAGAGCTTCGGTGCGCAGAAGCGTGATGTCGAGGTTCGTGCTTACTTCATGAGCCGGGATCATGCATTCGGTTTCGAAGGCCCGGTAATCGACCCCTTCGACGGCCGCCTCCATTTTGCCCTTCAGCTCTTCGGGTATGATCGTCTCCGTAACCAGGACCTGGAATTTCCGGTCGTAATCGACCACATCCCCGATCAGATTGATCCGCAGGGATATTTTCGTTTCGAGGATGTCTCCGTCGATTTGTCCCCATCCGAAGGAGAGCGTGTCTGCGCGGAGGTTGTTTTGCGTCTCTTTCTCCTGATGGTCGAAATAGATTCCGCTTTCACCCTGATAGGTATCGAGATCTTTCTGGCACCCGCTCCAGAAGAGTCCCGAGGCAATGGCTGCTATGATAAGAATTCGTTTCATGATGATATCTCCAGATTAATTGTATTGGGTCTCACCGTCCGGGATGGGCAGGACGTATGCTGCACTGTTCATGCTCACGGTGCCGGACGTGCTGGTTGCATTGGGTATCGAGGATCGATTCAGGCGCTTGTAGTAGAAGAAGAGCTGCCCTTCGCCGAAGAACTCCTTGCGGTATTCGTCATCCAGCAGCGCTTGCGGCGTGAGTATGCTCGGGGAGTCGACACCCCGGTGTTTCAGGAACTCCGTCAGGGTCTGCATGGCGTCCGTCTCCAGACCTTTTTCCAATTGAATCTCGGCCTTGATGTAATACATTTCGCTGATGCGCAGCATCGGAATCATCTGCATGTAGAGCGAATCTCCGCCCATGTATTTCTGGAACACGGAGAAGATTGTACCACCGACTTCGGCCGTCGTGCGGAGCGAAGTCCGGTAGCGGTAGTCGTTGATGTTCGTATAGAGGCTGGAGATGATGGAGCTTCTGGGCGCCAGCAGGCTTTCGGACTTCAGCCGGGAGGCATCGAACAGCGAGGAGTAGAGCAGATCGACATTCAGATTCTGCAGTCCGAAGAGGATCTCGGTCGAGAAGACCCGGTCCGGCTCCGAAGCCGTGATCTGCTGACTCGTAATGAACGGGAAATGAGTGCTTCTGTCGTGCTTGTCGATGATGTCCTGGCTCAACTCTTCGGCCCGCTTGGTGTCGCCGACGTACATCGAGGCTCGGGCAAGAAGAGCTTCTACGGCGTAGTAGTTCATCCGCAGGTTCCGGTAAGCGAGGAACGTGTCTCCGGTTTTTCCGCTCACGCCGTTTGCGATCACAGGATCATCCTTCAGCTCCACGAGTGCATTTTCGAGGTCCGTAATGACGTTCGTCATGAATTCGGCCGCCTGCAGGCTCGGGGCGACATTCAGCGAAAATTCGGAGTAATAGGGGATCGACGTCAGGTTTTCGTTTCCCTCGTATACGGGTCCGAACAGCCGGAACAGGTCGAAATGCAGCAAGGCTCTCAAGGCCAGAGCCTCACCCTTGATGATGTGGTAATACTCGTCGGAGAGGACCGACCCCCGGCGTTTTTCGCAATTTTCCAGGA
This sequence comes from Alistipes sp. An116, assembly GCF_002161005.1. Taxonomy (NCBI): domain Bacteria; kingdom Pseudomonadati; phylum Bacteroidota; class Bacteroidia; order Bacteroidales; family Rikenellaceae; genus Alistipes; species Alistipes sp. An116. The sequence continues at coordinate 75,629 of NZ_NFLR01000004.1, read as the reverse complement.
TTTTGTTGAGGTTGGCAATCAGCGTATAGGCGGTCTCCCAGATATTGGAAATCTGGTCCTGCGCCGTGGCTCCCGTGTAATCGTAGGTCGTAAAGGGGTAATAACGGGTGAACTCATCGCTGACGTCATAACGCTGCGCCAGCACCTCGATCATTCCGCAACTGAGGGCACGTCCGTACAGGTTGTCCGAGTTCAACTCCACATATACGCCGTTCAGGGTCTGCCTGAAACCGGCCACCGAACTGAAAGCCGTCTCTTCGGATACCTGGTCGCTGGGCTGTACATCCAGCCAGTCGGCACACGAAACCGCCATCAGAGCCGTCAGGACAACCAAGATATGTCTATACTTTTTCATTGTAGTGTTCTTAGAAATTAACGGTTAACGACAAAGATACGCTTCGGGCAAATGGGTAGCTGATACCGCGTTCGTCCTCGATGGACGAGAAACGACAAATGTCGTTCATGTATGCGCTCAGAATCAGGCCCGATATTCCGACCTTGCTCATCCACTTCTGCTGGAATTCATACGATACGCGTACGGATTCGAGTTCGATGTAGTTGTTCTTCTGGACGAAGCGCGACGACATCGGCGTGTATTCGGTCAGGGATATACCCTTGAACTGAGCGATGTCGCCCGGCTTCTGCCAGCGGTCGTAGAGCGCCCGTTTGTCCTGATTGACCTTCAGGCCCTCCTCGGAAATATTCTCCACCTTGTTGTAGAGCGTCGAGTTGAACTGGTCGGCGCCCCAGCTGTATCGCAGGTAGAAACTGCACGAGAATCCTTTCCAATAGAGCGAGCTGTTGATCGTCCCCTCCATATCCGGGTTGGTATCACCGACCAGCACCTCGTCGTTGTAACTGTGGGTGAAGGTTCGTTTTCCGGAGGCCGTCAGGAAGATTTCGCGACCCGTTGCGGGGTCGATACCCTCCGAACGCACGGCATAGAGCGCCGTGGGGCTGCCGCCGTCGTAGTAACGCATCAGGCTCTTGGTCTGATTCTCGGCATTATACTGGCTCAGTTTGTCTCCGATGCCGTCGTAGTAAGCCCGATTGTGCCGGAAATCGACACCGACAGTCCAGTTGATGCGCTGTTCAGGCCTGTAAAGGATCGCATAGCGAATACTTCCGTCGAAACCCTTGTTGATCTGCTGTCCGATGTTCATCAGGCGCGATGAGGTTCCCACCGACAGCGGAATACCCACACTTGCCAGGAGCGGATCGGTGTGTTTGTTGTAGTAGTCGAAGGTCAGGTGCAGGCGGTTCCGGATGCTGAGGTCGATACCGACATTGAGGTTTATGGTCTTCTGCCAGTCGAGATCCGGGTCTCCGAAATCGTTGATCAACAATCCGGTGCCGAAATTGTTCATCATCCAGTTGTTGAACCGGTAGGTGGTAATCGAGGTAAACGATCCGAAGTTCTGGTTTCCGGGGTTACCGATCGACGATCGGAGTTTGAACATCGAGAATGCGTCGGTGAGATTCTTCAGGAAGGGTTCATTGTGGAGGTTCCAGGCCACACCGACGGCCCAGGTTGTTGTAAAGCGCTTGTTCGTTCCGAACACCGACGAACCGTCCGAGCGCAGGTTGACATCGAGCAGGTAGCGGTTATCGAACGAGTAGTTTCCGTTGAAGTAGAAGCTGGCGCTTCGTTTTTTGTAGTCGGAGTAGCTGGGTTTTCCGCCTTCGGCGTACTGATTCGAGAAGGCGGGAGTCGTGAAGTCGCCTTCCGGGAAACCGATAGCCTCAAACCCTTTGGTCACACTGGTGGCCTCCGAGATGCTCGAACCCAGCACGGCATTCACCTGATGTTTTTCGTCGAACAGTTTACCGAAAGTGACCGTCAGATCTCCGTTATAGTTGATTCCTTTGTCCGAATCGTTTCGGTACCAGCCTTTCATCAGGAGGTCTTCGCCATCGAACTGCGTGTCCGTCGGGGAGGTGAAAGCTTCGGTTTCGTCGATGCTTTTCTGGACGCTGAAACGACCTCTGACGTACAGATAGTCGAGCGGTCGGTATTCCAACTGGAAATTGTTCTGTACGGAGAGTCCGTTTCCCTTGTCATAACTGTTCTGCGAATCGTTCCACAGGGGATTCCCGACCCAGATTTCGGTATAGCCGACATTGGCGGGATTGCTGTACGTGCGGGCTTCGAGCCACTGGTCGATACCCCCGGTTTCGTTGTATTTCCGATAATAGGGGTTTGCCTCGGCGTATTCCGAGAATGGAACCACCGGATTGCTCAGGTTGGTAGCGTCGATCGTCAGTTTGTTCGAGAAACTCAGTTTGCCGACGCGGTAGAGCAGGTCGACGTTTCCGCTGAACACCCGGCGGTCGGAGTTTTTCATGACACCCTGCTGATTGTTGAGGTTGAGGCCGACTCCGTAACGCATTCGTTCGTCGCCACCCTCGACATAGAGGTTGTGTCGCTGGTTAAGACCCAGCCGGAGGGGTTCCGACATCCAATACGTGTCCACGCCTCGTTCCACTTCCGCCAGCAGATCGTTGTAGCGTTGCTGCAGCATACCTTCGCTGGCCACCAGGTTGGATTCGAAGCGGCCGGCCAGTCTTTCGAATTCCAGTTTTTCCCGGGCGTTCATCAGGTTGTAGTCGCTCAGGTCGGCGAACGAGATATCGAAGTTGCCGCTGTAGGAGACGCGCAGACGTCCGGGTTCCGGGGATTTGGTTTCGACGACCACGACACCGTTTGCGGCCTTGGCGCCGTAGATGGCCGTAGATGCGGCGTCCTTCAGCACGGTCACCGATGCCACCCGGTCCAGGCTCAGGTCCATGATGGTCTGGAGGGTTGTTTCGAAACCGTCGAGGATGAACAGCGGCTGGTTCGGGTCTTCCCCGAACACCTCCTTGAATCCGACGATGCTTGTTTTTCCGCGGATCTCGACATCGGCCAACTGGTTGGGGTCGGATCCGAACATGTTGTTTTCGAGCAGAGCGAAGGACGGGTCGATTGTCTTCAGACTCTGAATGATGTTGATGTTACCGGCATTTTTCAGTTCCTTAACGTCGTAGGTTGCATACGAGCCGGTAAAGCTCTCCTTGGTTCGGTTGTAGATACCCGTCACGACGACCTGATCGATCGAGGTTGTGTCCTCCTCCATGACGAACTTCAGAGGCTGTTTGATCTGGGCGAAATTGATTACCTGATTCTGGCGTTTCATGCCCAGATAGGAGATTACGAGCGTCTCCTGGTCTCGTTTGGTCTTTATTTTGAGGGTAAAGTTTCCGTTCACATCGGTGACGACTCCGGCCCCTGTTCGTTGGCAGGCGATGCTTGCACCGATGATCGGAACTCCTTGTTTGTCACAGACATGACCGGTTATAACCTGTACCCCCCCCCTTGAGGATGAGTCGGTTTGCTGAGCTGACTCCTTCTCCTGTCCATGAACGAACGACACGGGGAAGGCCATCATCAGCCACAACACGGCGACGATCTGCCATCGAGAGTAAAATTTTCCTGTTTTCATTCGAATGAGATCTTTTAGTTAAACATTGACTTATATTGGCACAACCTTTTTTATTCGTCAGGCAACCACAATATCCGGCAACGTTTTGCGTTGATATAACAAGGGCCTCTCCCGTCAGTGAGGGAGTATGGTCGGGAGGCATGAACCCCGCCAGAAAGATACGACCATTTTTAATCCGATTTCCCGGAAGAGAAAGAACTCATTCCGGGTTACATTTGATTCGGTGTGTCTTTATGTTGTCTAACCAAGAGTGTGATTGCTATTACAAATATAATAAAAAAATCATAAAAACCATATCCCGAGAGGCTCAATCAGAGCCGGTAACGGCCCGAAAATAGTGAAAACGGGCCGTAAGAAGCTTGTTTTCTGTTGTAATTCAGTTCATTACAGATGTCTTATCCGGTTGCACCGACACCGTATTTTTTTCATTTTTTCTTGTAAATAGTTCAAAAGATTACGCATCCGTACAATAATAGCTTTTCTAATGTAATAAAATTGGGCTCAGAATAGACAAATCTTTTCGAGAAGAGGCAAAGGGATGCTTGGAGATTCTTTTCACCTTACTGAACCCAATTGCACAAAACACCCGGTATTTGACTCACTCATACAGCCTGTTCATTTTTTCAGATGATATCCTTACGTCGTTCGAATCCGGAATTGAGTTCCGTTTCGGAAACAGTATGGCGAGAATTCGATGCCGAGCATAAGAAACAAGGACAATCGGAGTCTGTTTCCGACCGTACCCTTCAACCCTCTTTTTGAGATTACTTCCACATAAGCCTACCGTTTAATTTGGTTAACGCTGTTCACTCAACCGACAATTCCTAAATATTTAATATCCAGATATTGACATCAGGGGGGGGGTTAGATTTGATACTGCAAACCAACTAAAAACGAGTAGACTTCCGATCAACAAACATCCGATTCTTGGAACATCTCCATCATCTGCAATCAGAAGGGAGGTGTAGGCAAGCCGGCTCTTACGACGCTTCTCGCCAGCTATCTGCACTACGTCTGCAAATGCAAAGTGCTGGTCGTCGACTGCGACTATCCCCAATGGTCGATCTACACGCAACGCATCCCGAGAACTAGGAGCTTCCGATTACATCGATTATTACAACTAGAATCACTTCGGAAGTTGACGAATTCGGAATTATCGACGTATTGCATCTTTGTTGGCGCATTAAATCTTATTAAAAAAGCATTGCTGCCGACTTTAGAGTCGTAGTGAATAATTTTTATCTATACTATAATAGTTCGAATGAAAACATTATTCCGACATCCAGGGACCTCCAATCGAACATGGAAGATCTCCGAATTGCCAGCGAACAGATTGTCGAGCTTTGGAACGTTGCCTAAAATGGGGAAAACTAACATATTGTTCCCCATGACGGTCCATTGGTCGTCAGAGAAGAAAGAAATCAACGAGAGACTGTAATTACTCGTACTCGACAAGAGGCAATTGAGATAGCCCGCGAAATCGCTCGCAGCCAAAGGTCTGAATTACTTATTCACCGACCCAATGGCCAAATACGAGATCGCGATAGCTATGGGAACAATCCTTATCCACCCCAAGGATAAAAAACGTCAAGAAAGGAGGATGATTAAATCATCCTCCTTTCTTAATCTAATTGTTGTATGACAAATGTATGACAAAACAAAATGAAAACCGCGTTGTAGATATCTACAACGCGGTTTCTGTGAGGTCTGAAGCGGACTCGAACCGCTGTATAAGGTTTTGCAGACCTTTGCCTAGCCACTCGGCCATCAGACCATGTCGCACCTCCTAACTAATCCAACTCCCCCCCCCTTCTTTTCCCAGCCCCACTTCTGAGACCGTTTCGGTGCTTCGGGAGTGCAAATATACAAACTTTTCCGTTCCCTCCAAAACTTCCTCGCAACTTTCATCCATTTTCCCCGAATTTCATCGTTTTTCTCCTAAAAATAGTTACCTTTAGTCCCGGATTTCAGCTCTTAGCATGACCATCGAGGATATCGCCCTCCAGATGACCCGCGGAATCGGGGTGAAAGGTGCCGTCCATCTGCTCGAAATTTTCGGCAATGCACGGAACATTTTCGACGCATCCCTCGACGAACTCTCCGTTCGAGCCCAGCTCAAACCCGATATCGCCCGGAATATCATCCAGAAACAGGCCTTCCACGCCGCCGAACGCGAAATCGAATACTGCCGCCAGAACGGAATCAGCATCCTCGCATCAACCGACCCCGAATATCCCGCCCTGTTGCGCGAAATCCCCGACTTCCCGGCCGTCATCTACGCAATGGGAAACCTCAGGATCCTTTCCAAACGCTGCCTCTCGATGGTCGGAACCCGTCAGGCTTCGCCATACGGACAAATCATGTGCAACCGACTCGTCGGCCAGCTCGCCGAACAGGTCCCCGGCCTCACGATCGTCAGCGGACTGGCCTTCGGGATCGACGTGGCCGCTCACCGGGCGGCTCTGGAGGCCCATGTCCCGACGGTGGCCGTACTGGCCAATGCCCTGCCAGAAGTGACCCCCGCCCAACACGCCGGAGTTGCCCGCGAGATCCTCGATCAGGGCGGAGCGCTGATTACGGAACTTCACTCGCAATCGCGTCAAAACGGCAACTTCTATCTCGCCCGAAACCGCATCATCGCCGCCCTGAGCGCCGGATGCATCGTCGTCGAATCACCCGACAGCGGAGGTTCGCTCGTCACGGCACACTACGCCGACGGGTACAACCGCTCGGTGATGGCCGTCCCCGGACGCGCTACGGACCGCTCCTCGGCCGGAACCAACCACCTGATCCGAAACCGCAAGGCCCAGCTGGTCATGAATGCCGATGACGTTATCCGCGAACTGATGTGGGATTTCGGGGAGGATCCCGCTGGGTTCCGAACCCAAGTACCCACCCCGTCGCTGACCTCGGACGAGGAGCAACTGCTCAAACTCTTCCCGTCGAGCGATCCGCTGCCGCTCGAAATCCTGGCCGAACGAAGCGGACGGAATCCCGGAGAGCTGGCCGTACTGCTCATCGGACTCGAGTTGTCGGGAGCCATCCGACAACTCCCCGGAAACCGTTACATGAAGCTATGAATCTGATCGATACACACTCACATCTCTATGACGAAGCGTTCGACGCGGACCGTGAGGAGGCACTGCATCGTGCCCTGGCCGCCGGGGTCGGGCGGCTCCTGCTGCCGGCCATCGACTCCCGGAGCCACGAACGCCTCTTCGACCTCTGCCGCCGCCATCCGGAGTGCTGCTCCCCGATGATGGGGCTGCACCCCACGTCGGTGAACGACATCCCGCATTGGCGCGAAGAGCTGGAACTCGTACAACAATATCTGGACAATCCACCCGCAGGAATCGGACGCTTCTGCGCCGTCGGTGAGATCGGGCTGGACCTCTACTGGAGCCACGACTTCCGCAACGAACAGATTGAGGCCTTCCGCCGTCAGATCAACCTCGCGCTGCAGTACGGACTGCCGATCGTCGTCCACACGCGCGATGCCTGGCCCGAGACGCTCGAGATCATGCGCGAATATGCGGGCCGCGGCGTCCGAGGGGTCTTCCACGCCTTCTCGGACGGTGTGGAGAGTTACCGCGAACTGAAAACCTGCGGCGACTTCCTCTTCGGCATCGGCGGAGTGGTCACCTTCAAGAAGAGCCGCATCGCCGAGGTGGTACGCGAGATGGAGCTGCAGGATCTGCTGCTCGAGACCGACTGCCCCTATCTGACCCCGGCGCCCCATCGCGGCCAGCGCAACGAATCGGCCTATGTACGCTACGTATGCGAGAAGGTGGCCGAACTGAAGGGAATTTCGGCGGAAGAGGTGGCCCGCATCACGACGGCCAATGCCGAACGCATGTTCGGCGTGACGGTTGGCCGGGATCCCGGGACGGAGAGAGCACTCCAGGGCGAAGAGTCCGGTCCGAAGAGCCCAGCCCAAGACGGAGTCTCCGGTTCGGAGGGACCGACCGATAAAACAGGCAAAACCAACGAACCGCACCGATGAAACGCGTACGCATCACCGTCATCCGCAAGGCACACTACCCGGATCTGATCGAACGGTATGAGAATCCGATCGAAGAGGCCTGCGACCTGCGGGAGGGGCAGGTATTCATCGCCGAAGGGTGGCAGAAGCCCGACGGGCTGTGCGAAAGTGCCTGGCAGACCCTCTCGCCCTTTGTCATGGCGCTGGCCCACGGCGCCACGAACCTCTATGAGGGGTGGATGAAGAATCCCGCCTCGGCCCTGCTCTCGTGCAACGACGGATTCCGCCCGGTCAGTTTCCTGGTGGAGGCTCTCGATGAGACCGAAAGTGCGGAGCCGACCTCCGGCCGCCGCCCCGACAGGGCTCCAAGCAAGGGCGACGCTCCGGACACCCCCCCGGGCAGCCTGCCGGACGCCGCCGCTCCGGAGACAACGGGCGACTCCCCGGAAAAAAGCCCCGTGGCAGGCAGACAAACCCGTCGGACAGACCTCTGAAAACCAAACACCGACAACAAGCGACATGAATTTCAAAAACATATGCGATCTTCCATTCTGATCATCTACACGGGCGGAACCATCGGCATGAAGACCGATGCCGCTACGGGTGCACTGGTTCCCTTCGATTTCAGCGGCATCTACGAGGAGTTCCCCTCGCTCAAACGCCTCAACGTCGACATCGATGTCCATACGGTCGACCCGGTGATCGACTCCTCGAACGTCGAACCCGCCCACTGGATCGCCCTGGCCGAACTGATCCGCGACAACTACGCCCGCTACGACGGTTTCGTCGTCCTGCACGGCACCGACACGATGTCCTACTCCGCTTCGGCCCTGAGTTTCCTGCTGGAAAACCTCGCCAAACCGGTCGTCTTCACCGGCAGCCAGATCCCCATCGGCGTCCTGCGCACCGACGGGCGCGAAAACCTCATCACGGCCATCGAAATCGCCGGCGCACGCGAAGAGGGACATCCCGTCGTTCCGGAGGTCTCGCTCTACTTCCAGAACCGCCTCTTCCGCGCCAACCGCACCACCAAACGCAGCGCCGAAGCCCTGAGCGCCTTCCAGTCCGACAACTATCCGCCGCTGGCCGAGGTCGGCGTCAACATCACCTACAACCGTCAGGCCATCCTCCACCCGGCGGAGTATCCCTCGACGCTGCGCATCGCCACCCGCCTGTCGGGCGGTATCGCTCTGGTGAAGCTCTTCCCGGGACTGGGAGAGGAGATCCTCGAAGCCACCTTCGCCGCCCCGGGACTGCGCGCCGTGGTACTCGAGACCTACGGCGCCGGAAACGCCCCCACGTCGGAACGCTTTATCCACGTCCTGCGCGAGGCCGTCGACCGCGGAATCATCCTGCTCAACATCACCCAGTGCGGCGCCGGATGCGTCTCGATGGGCCTCTACGAAACCGGACTGATCCTTCAGAAAACCGGCGTGCTCTGCGGCTACGACATGACCTGCGAGGCCGCCGTCACCAAACTCATGTACGTCCTCGGGCTCGGACTCCCCCAAAGCGAGACCCGCGATCTGCTGCGCAAACCCCTGCGCGGAGAATTTACCGTCTGAGACGTTGCACGAAACGATTTTTTTTCCTATATTTCGCACTGCTAAAGTGCCCGTATGTCAGGGTCCACAGCCTGGACAGACGCGCGCAGGACAGGCAAAACAGTTGATTGATAAATGATTACCCGATTCCGAATCACTGTATCCGGGATTCGAAAAGATGTGTGAAAGTCGTCTCCCGGCACGGCCCGCAGCCCCCGAAAAGAGCCCGGACCTACCCGGAACCGAAAAAAAATATGTTATTAGTAATTTTTTAACCGACCCAAAAAAAAGTTCCGAAGCGGCTCCCGTTCCGGTCTCCGGAAACCCGGAAACCCCGGCAATGCCCAAACCGGAAACGCACACGGCGGACCTGCAGCCAAAGAAACCTTTAAAAAAGACACAAACAAATAATAATCAACTAATCAAATTTAATCTTATCCAACACAACTATGAAAAAACTTTTTTTGATCCCGTCGGTTGCCCTTCTGGGTACCGTTAGTGCCTTCGCTCAGGACGCCGCAGCAGCCGCTGAAACGGTTGTAGCCGAAACCCAGATCGCTGGCGACAGCCTGCACCACGTGCTGATGCAGAAGTTCCTCGAGGGCGGTTGGGCCTGGATGCTTCCGATTTTGGTATTCCTCGTACTCGGTTTGGCTGTAGCCATCGAACGTATCCTTTACCTGTCGCTCTCGACGATCAACTCGAAGAAATTCATCGCCAAGGTCGAAGAGACCCTGAAAAATGGCGGCATCGAGGCTGCCAAAGAGATTTGCCGCAACACCCGTGGCCCGATCGCTTCGATCTACTATCAGGGCCTCGACCGCTACGACCAGGGTCTCGACTCGGTTGAAAAAGCCGTCGTTTCCTACGGATCCGTACAAACCGGCCAGATGGAGTCGGGACTGACATGGATTGGCCTGTTCATCGCCCTCAGCCCGATGCTCGGATTTATGGGTACCGTCGTCGGTATGGTCGACGCATTCGACGCCATCCAGGCTGCCGGCGATATCAGCCCGACGCTCGTTGCAGGCGGTATCAAGGTCGCCCTTCTGACGACCCTCATGGGTCTTATCTCTGCGGTTATTCTTCAGCTGTGCTACAACTACATCGTATCGAAGATCGACTCCCTCGTCAACACGATGGAGGATTCCTCCATCACGCTGATGGATATCCTGACGGCTTACAACAAGAAATAATCGAACTCTGTAAAAATCTTTAGCAATCATGAAAAAAATAATGAACATATTGCTGGGGGTTCTGATGGTAATCTCCGTGGCCCTTCTGGTCTACGCGATCGCCACCGGAGGCTCGGAAGCCGCGATCAGCGTAAACCTCATATGGTGCTACCTCCTCATCGTAGCCGCCGTCGCTGCCGCTCTCTTCTGCGCCGTCTTCGGAATGGCCCAGAACCCGGCAGGCATCAAGGGAGCCTTATTATCCTTTGTGCTGATAGTCGGCATAGTCGGCATAGCATACTTTATTTCCGCCAGCCACTCAGTTCAAATTCCCGACCTCGCAAACAACAGCGTATTCGACCATGGTGCAACCGTGCTGACTGAAACCAGCATCCTGGTGACGTACGTAGCCATAGTTGCTGCAATCATAACGGTCGTAGTTACCGAAATCTGGGGAGCACTTAAATAATAAATGAGCGGTTATGGCAAGAAACGCAAGAAAAACACCGGAAGTAAGAGCTGACTCCCAAGCCGACATCGCCTTCCTGCTGCTCATTTTCTTCCTGGTCGCCACGACCATGAATACCGATACGGGTATCGCGCGTGTGCTTCCCCCGATGCCTCCTGAGGACCAACAGCAGGAGGAGATCAAGGTGAAGGAGCGCAACCTCTTCCTCGTATTCATCAACGGCCGCGGAGATATCATGGCCGGAGCAGCCGGCAAACAGGAGCCCATCGACCTCAGCCAGCTCAAGGAGCGGGCCAAGGAGTTCATCGTGAACCCGATGGACGACCCCGATCTGCCCGAGCGGATCGACAAGGAGATCGAGCTTGCCAACGGCGGCAAATGGGTATATCCCGTCAGCGAAGGCGTGATCTCGTTGCAGACAACCCGCGATACGAACTACCAGTCCTATATCATGGTGCAGAACGAACTCACCCGCGCCTTCAACGAGGTGCGCGATGAGGTCGCTATCCGCAAGTTCGGATCCAAATATAGCGAACTCACCGAGGACGAGCGCAATGCGGTAGCAAAAGCTGTGCCCTTGAAGATTTCGGAAGCAGAACCACGTAATATTAAAAGGTAAGTAAGCCATGGCAGTAATGAAAAAGACGGGTGACAAAAAAGAAGTCCCCGCTATCTCGACCGCTTCGCTTCCCGACGTGATCTTCATGATCCTCTTCTTCTTCATGGTCTCCACGACCATGCGTGATCAGGAACTGCTCGTGAGATACAAGCTCCCGGAAGCTACCGAAGTGCAGAAGCTCGAGAAAAAATCCCTCGTCAGCTTCATCCACATCGGTCCCCCGTCGCTGCTGATGCAGGCAAAGTTCGGTACCGCGCCCCGCATCCAGTTGAACGACTCCTACAAATCGACCCGTGACATTCTGGATTTCGTAGCCGCAGAACGCGACAAGCTCAGCGAAGCAGACCGCGCATCGATGACCATCTGCCTGAAGGCCGACCAGGCCACCAAGATGGGTATCATAACCGACGTCAAGCAGGAGCTGCGCCGTGCCAACGCGCTGAAGATCTCCTATGCGGCATCCAAGACGCTGGGATATCAGTACCAATAGAATCCGGTCTCGATCGAATGTTGAAAAACGGCTCTCCACATGGGTGGAGGGCCGTTTTTGTTGGAGGAGCGGTGCAGGGTAAGGAGCGGGGAGAAGAGGGGTCGAGGCAAAAGAAATGAGTGGCCAAGGCCGTAGAGGGCAGAGGAACAGCAGGGCTGAGGAACAGCAGAGCTGCGGGACAGCAGAGCGGCGGGACTGTGAAGCCGCAGAGCCTTGAGGCCACGGGGCAAGAAGACTGCCGAGCCGGAGAACCTTGAGGCCACGGGGCAAGAAGGCAGCCGAGCCGGAGAACCTTGAGACCACGGGGCAAGAAGGCAGCCGAGCCGGAGAACCTCGAAGCAGGAGAACCGGAAAGAAAAGGTACTCCAAAGCAAGCAAGCTGCAGAACCAAGGCGGATACGACAAGCCGGCCGATGCGAACATCGGCAGAAAGGACCGGACCATAGACCGGATTCAACGGAGGAGGGACATCACCCGAACGGCAGCTCCAACTGGTCGATCTCGTGGTTGAAGGTCAGCCGATGATAGGGGGTAAGACCATACTCCCGGATGGCAAGGCGGTGTTCACGCGTCGGGTAGCCCTTGTTCTTCGACCACCCGTATTGGGGATACTCCTCGGCCAGATGCCGCATATACTCGTCGCGATGGGTCTTGGCAAGGACCGAGGCCGCCGCAATGTCGGCATACTTCCCGTCCCCCTTGACTATGCACTGCCACGGAATCTCCAGACACGTGCGGAACCGGTTGCCGTCGATGGCCAGAAACTCCGGGGCCGGATCGAGCCGGGCCGCGGCCAGCGACATCCCCTCGAAAGAGGCGTTGAGAATGTTGATCTCGTCGATGCGCGCCGCCGAAACCGCCTCCACGGCCCACGCTATGGCTTCACGCTCGATGATGACACGGAGTTTGTCCCGGTTACGCTCGGTCATCTGCTTCGAATCGTTCAGCAACGGATCGTGAAAATCGGGCGGAAGAATCACGGCCGCCGCAAAAACCGGCCCCGCAAGACATCCCCGACCGGCTTCGTCACAACCGGCCTCGCGCTTTTCGTACTGATACTGATTCTCCAACATGATCACACGGTTCAATCCGTTCGGCAACAGGGCGTGCGCACACGGCGAAGACCCGCCACATACCGAATCGAACAAAGTTACGCAACTTTCAGCTTTTTTCGCTAATTTTACCCCGAAAAACACATCGACATGAAATTCAACATCGCACGGCAGCCGCTTGTCCCGGCCTTTCTGACGCTTGCGGCAATCACGGCCCTCGCGATGTGGAAGGTCCCGTTAACGGGCGAATTCAACCCCGAAAACCTCGCCATCCCGACCCACGGAGTGTTCGCCGTCAAGACGCTTGAGGAGTTGCTCGGGGAGTTTCAAGGCGCCTTCCCGGGGTGGACCCGCGCAATCGGGGCGCTGCTGATGCTCTTCACGGGCATGAGTCTCGGACGCCTGACCCTGCGCTACAACCTCTACTCCGTCGGGACCTGCCTGGCCATCCCGCTCTACGCCGCATTCACCGCGGGGCTCGCCCTCGAAGGGGGACTACTGCAGATGCTCGTTGCCAATACGCTGCTGGCCCTTTCGGTGAAGAACTTCGCACGCTCGTTCTGCAACGGATATGCTTTCGATGCCCTGTTCCGCGCATCACTCTATCTGGGCATCCTGCTGCTCACCGCTCCCGCGGCACTGCCCCTTGTCGCACTGTTGCCGCTGGCCATCATCCTCTTCCACCGCACACTGCGCGAATCGGTCGTCGCCCTGGCCGGATTCCTGCTGCCGATCCTTGCCTTCGGATATGTCAACTGGGGAGCCGGAGGCGATTTCACCGCCCCCTTTGAACAGGCCGTCGAAGCCTTTACGAACGGATCGGCCCTCGAGGCCGCACGAGCCATCCCGATCCCGAATCTCATCCTCCTCGGAGCGCTCCTGCTGCTCGATCTGCTGGCCCTCTTCTTCTTCCTCGCCGACAGCTACGCCGCCGGAAACAAACCCCGGGCCATCTTCATCTTCCAGATCTTCCTGCTGATTCTGCTCATCCCCACACTGCTCAATCCCGTATCGACGTCGGGCGAAATCCTGCTGCTGGCCGTGCCGTCGGCCATTCTGATTCCCTTCCTTCTCGTTCGGATCCACCGACTTCCGACGCTCATTCTCTATCTCCTGCTCACGCTCGGAAGCTTGAGCACCCTCTTATTACAATAATATATTTAGTCTGAAACATAGCAAAAACTGTCCTATTTCACCATTTGTGCCTAAATATGCTATTCATTATAGTAGATTGAAAAGTTTTAATTGTATATTTGAGTTCGGACAAATGTGACGCAACGCTTTGTTCCAAAAAACTTAAATTACAATTAACATGAAGAATTCAATGAATTCATCGGGCCAACAACCGATGATTGTGAAGTACATGGAACCACTTCACAACGGAATCCAAACACAGGTCCTCTCCCGCTACGCCATCGGCTACATCCTTCGCGGAACCAAGAACATCTACGACGGCGACAAACGCCAAACCCTCTCCCGCGGCGACGTCTTTTACCTGGGTATCGGCCACCACTACACCGAAAACTGCCCCGAAGGCGGACAACCCTTCGAACAGATCCTCTTCTACTATACGCCCGAGAAGCTGCAGAAGATTCTCATGCACCTGAACATCACCTACGGGCTCAACATCTCGAACGACCATTCGTGCGAAAACTGCCGCAACCGTAACGAAATCTTCATGCCCGCCTGGAACTCGCTGCGCAACTTTTTCACCAACACGAACAACTATCTGCGTGACGAGGAGTTCCGCCACGACGAAACGGCCGAGAATATCAAAATGACCGAACTGATCTATCTGATCGCCTCCCACGAAGACTGCTGCCTGAAGAGCAAACTGCTCAACAACGTCGATACGGCCCGGGAGAATTTCGAACAGATCGTCTACGACCACATCTTCAAGGATATCTCGATCGAGGAGCTGGCCAAACTCACCAATCGTTCGCTCACCTCGTTCAAGAAGGAGTTCCGGCGCCATTTCGAAATGCCGCCGCACAAGTGGTATATCCGCCAGCGGCTGATGCATGCCCGCCTGCTGCTGATCTCCACCTCGAAATCAATCTCCGAAATCGGTAACGAGTGCACCTTCCCCAACACCTCGCATTTTATCAAACTCTTCAAAAAGGAGTATCAGATGACCCCGGCCACCTATCGCCACCGACACCTGGCCTCCTCGGCCGAGGAGAGTCTGCAAAACGAGGTGCAGGCCGCCGAAGCCGGCGAAATCCGGCAGGCGCTTTAAACAAAAACTTATAAAATCGAGCAAAATTAATTTTTTTTAATTACGAATTGTAAAATATTTTCTGCGCCTTTGAAAAAAATGTTACAAAATATTTGGATCATCGTAAAATTTGGCCTACATTTGTGTATCAAACGTGGGGTTCTCCCACTCTCATTAACCTAACTAACCTAACCTGAGTGGCCCGATACGATGTATCGGGCCACTTCTCTTTTCCCGGAAAGGGAACCGGAGGATTCTGTCTGAAGTTCATTACCGGCTGACACTCAGAGGTATCTGCCGCCCAATCGCCGGGCGTCGGCGACCAGTTGCGGATCCAACGGCACGGCCCGAAGCCGGGTGTCGGAGGCCCGGCAGGCGATGAGCCGATCGAAGAGATGGTAGAAACGGATCCGAAGAAAACGGGCGGGAAACGACTCGGCATCGTAGCCGTACTCCTCGCCGCAGAGAGCAGCCAGAGCAGCCTGTTCGAGGCAACGGAGTGCCGCGGCAGGTGATCCAAGCAGAAGATAGAGATCGGCCAGCCGTTCGAAGGCGCGGCTCGCGTCGAAGGCCCTCCGGTCGGCCTCCGCACCGAAGCCGCCGAGGCGGACCGGACGGTAAGAGGCGGCGACGATCTCCCGCCGCAGATCGGGCGACAGCATCAGGCGGTCGCTCCGCAGCCGGGCCACCAGGCGGTGACCCAAGCTCAAAGGTCGTTGATTTTCCATGGAGACAAAATTTCAAAAAACGGACTCAAGATTCCGGACCGGAGCTGTACGCATGGACGCAATAACCCCGCAAATGCGATCGCAACGGACCGGAATTCGGCAGAATGTCTCTATGGAATCGGCTTGAAATGAATCACATGGCGCGACAAAAGGTATTTCGGGCAATCGAAAGGCCCCGCATACAGGATGCAACAAAGATAATACAAAAAAGTCGCAGTTCCAAAACCCGGGCTCCGGCCGGAAGGGCGATTCGCTGAGCAGGAGCAAAAAGATACATTGGGAATTGTCAATTATTTTTTCTATTTTTGCAACAATAGGAAAATAATGAACTTAAATGCCGAAGTTTCATGACAAGGTAGATGTTCTCAAAAAACCCGGATGGCTGAAGATCCGACTCCGCCAAACTCCAGAATGGGCCGAGGTGCACGACATCGTCGAAAAACACGGGCTGCATACCATTTGCAGCAGCGGTCGCTGTCCCAATCAGGCCGAATGCTGGAGCCGCAGAACCGCGACATTCATGATCCTGGGTGAGATCTGTACCCGCGGCTGCCGCTTCTGCGCCACCCGAACGGGGCGTCCCGAGGCTCCCGATGCCGACGAACCCCGCAAGGTCGCCGAAAGCGTCGCCCTGATGAAACTGAAGTATGTCGTCGTCACTTCCGTGACCCGCGACGATCTCCCCGACGGCGGCGCCGCCCATTGGGCCGCTACCGTGGAGGCGATCCGGTCGCAGAACCCCGACGCCGTAATTGAGCTCCTTATTCCCGATCTCGACGCACGACCCGACCTGTTGGATACGGTCATCGCGTCGAAGCCCGACATCATCGGGCACAACATCGAAACCGTCGAGCGATTGACCCCGCTGGTCCGTTCCCGGGCCAGGTATCGGACCAGTCTGGCGACCCTGCGCTACCTGAGCAGCCGGGGTGTCGTGACCAAAAGCGGTCTGATGGTCGGACTCGGCGAAAGCGATGATGAAGTTTTACAGACCCTGCACGACCTGCGTCAGGCGGGCGTCAGGATCGTAACGCTTGGTCAGTACCTTCGGCCTACTCTGGAGCACTACCCCGTTGCGGCGTATATCACTCCCGAAAAATTCGAATGGTACAGACTTCAGGCGCTGGAGATGGGTTTCAGCTATTGCGCGAGTGCACCCCTGGTCCGCTCGTCGTACATGGCCGAAGAAGCCCTGCGTAGCGTAAAAGGTTTGTAGCAATGAAAGCCCTGCTGAGGGATCTCGGAACCCTGGAGTATGCCGCCTGCTGGAAACTGCAGCAGGAGCTCTTCGACGCCCTTCTGGCCCGGAAACGTTCCGGTAGCCGGGAGTGTGGCGAGAGGGTAGCCGCCGAATGCGCTTCGGAGGCGAAAACAGCGGACGAAAGTACGTCCGCCGGGCACGCATCGGAGACAAATACGGACGCCGGAGGGGCGTTTGGTCCGATGTTGGCAGCCGACTGCGCACGTCTGGCCGACCCGCACGGGCGGGAACTGGCCGGCGAAGTGCTGCTCGTCGAGCATACGCCGGTCTACACGCTCGGCAAGAGCGGACACGCCGAAAACCTGCTGGTCAGCCGCGAAGCGCTCGAGGCGGCCGGCGCCGGGTTCTTTCACATCGACCGCGGCGGTGACATCACCTTCCACGGTCCCGGACAGCTGGTCGGCTATCCGATTCTGGATCTCGAATGCCTCGGAATCGGACTGCGCGACTACATCGACGCTCTGGAAGAGGCCGTCATCCGCACGGTGGACCGCTACGGCATCCGCGGCGGACGCATCCACGGGGCCTCGGGCGTCTGGATCGATGCCGAAGGGCGCCGTCCGCGCAAGATCTGCGCAATAGGAGTCCGCTCGTCACGTTATGTTACCATGCACGGGTTTGCGCTCAACGTGACAACCGACCTGAGTTGGTTCTCACGCATCAACCCCTGCGGATTCACCGACCGCGGCGTCGCCTCGATCGCCTCGGAAACCGGCTCGACACCCTCGATGGAGGAGGTCAAACGTCTGGTTGTGAAATTTTTAAGTGAAGAATTAAATGTTGAAATATATAAATAACAACTCGTATGCCTATCGAAAAACGCTGGGTAGTGAAGCCTCAGGGCGACCCCGCGACGGTAGCCATGTTGGCTGCCGCTCTGCGGATCTCGCCCGTACTGGCCAATCTGCTCGTACAAAGAGGCATAGACACGGTAGAGAAGGCGGACAAGTTCTTTAGACCCAACCTCGCCGATCTGCACGACCCCTTCCTGATGAAGGACATGGACCGTGCGGTCGAGCGGGTCGAACGGGCCGTCGCCAACCACGAGAAGATCATGGTCTACGGCGACTACGACGTCGACGGCTGTACGGCCGTTGCGCTGGTCTACAAGTTCCTCCGCCAGATCGGGCACAAAAACCTGATGTTCTACATCCCTGACCGATACACCGAAGGTTACGGTATCTCGATCAAGGGTATCGACCTCGCAGCCCGAAAGGGCGTGGGGCTGATCATCGCTCTGGACTGTGGCATCAAAGCCATGGAAAAGGTGGTCTATGCAAAAAGCAAGGGCGTGGATTTCATCATCTGCGACCATCACCTCCCGGCCGAGGAGATTCCTCAGGCCGTAGCCGTTCTGGACCCCAAGCGGGTCGACTGCTCCTATCCGTTCGACGAACTCTCGGGATGCGGCGTGGGCTTCAAGCTCGTGCAGGCCTATGCCCGCAAGAACCACATCCCCGCCGAACAGGTTCTCAACCTGCTGGACCTGCTCGTCGTCTCGATCGCCTCGGACATCGTCCCCCTGACGGGTGAGAACCGCATTCTGGCCTATTACGGCCTGAAAAATCTCAACCGCGAACCCTCGAAGGGGTTGCTGTCGATCATCAAGATCTGCGGACTGGACAAACACAACATCACCATCGACGACATCGTCTTCAAAATCGGACCGCGCATCAACGCCGCAGGCCGCATGCGCATGGACGAGAACGACGAAAATGCCTCGCCTTCGGGCGGTCATGCCGCCGTCGAGCTGCTCATCGAGGGTAACGAAAGCGTCGCCGCCGAATTCGGCAACGTCATCGACTCCTACAACCGTGACCGCAAGTCGATCGACCGCCACGTCACGCAGGAGGCCCACGAATACATCGAGCAGAATCCCGAACTCAAGCGCCTGAAGAGCACGGTGATCTACAACCCGCGCTGGATGAAGGGCATCGTCGGAATCGTCGCCTCACGGCTGATCGAGACCTACTACCGCCCAACGGTCGTACTGACGATGAGCAACGGATTCGTGACCGGTTCGGCCCGCTCGGTGCCGGGATTCGACCTCTATCAGGCCGTTGAGTCGTGCTCGGACCTGCTCGAAAACTTCGGCGGACACATGTATGCCGCCGGTCTGACGATGCGGCCCGAGAACGTCGGGGAGTTCATCCGGCGCTTCAACGAGTTCGTCGAGAAGAACATCGACCCGCAGATGCTCATCCCGCAGGTCGACATCGACAGCGAGCTCCTCTTCTCGGACATCACGCCCGCCTTCCGTCGGGACCTGAACCGCTTCCAGCCCTTCGGTCCCGGCAATACGGCCCCGGTCTTCGTGACCTACGGCGTGATCAACCACGGTGAGGCCAAGCTTGTCGGCATGGAGAGCGAACACCTCCGCATGGACCTCATGCAGCGTCAGAAACCCAATACGAAGCTACAGGCCATCGCCTTCCAACAACCGACGCACTATGAATGGGTCCGCGCCGGCAAACCGATCGACGTCTGCTATCAGATTGTCGAGAACCACTACCGCGGTACGGTCTCGACGCAGCTGCGCGTGAAGGACATCAAGCCCGTCACGGGGCGATAGCGCAAGGACGGCCGGAGACGGTATCGGCCGAGATCAAAACAGGGAAAGCAAAAAGTCCGGAGAAAACTCCGGACTTTTTGCTTTCGGGCAGGCGGCGGTCTACTCTTCGAAGATCACCACGCGGCTGTTGGGCAGGTCGGGTACATAGATCTTGCCCTCGGCAACGGTCATGTCGGCCGGGCCGATAAGGGGCTGCTCGAGCGGAAGTTCCACGGGCGTGATCTCCCGCGTCTGCATGTCGATGCGCGAGATGCCGGCCGGAGCCCAGTTCGTCACGTAGAGCGACTTGCCGTCGCCCGAGAAGGCAATGCCGTCGTACTGGCCCGGAACCGTCACGAAAGGCTCCGCAACGGGATTCTGCAGGTCGGCGATGCGATAGATGACATGCTCGCTTCGGGCCTGGCCGTCGGGCGAATAGCAGGCCACATACATCGCACCGTCGCGGATCACCAGACCGTTGGGGCCGGCAATCTCCAGCCACAGCTCGGGTTCACCGGGCTGGGCCGGATCCGTGATGTCGAGGCGGAAGATATGGCCCGTATTGGTGACCGAAGCGTAGAGGCTGTTGCCCTCGGCAGCCAGGTCGTTGACGAAGGCCTCACCCTCGGGGAGTGCAATCACCCGGGGTGCCTCCTCGCGGTTGGAGAGGTTGTAGACGACGATCTTGTTCACGTCGCAGATAAAGAGGCGGCCGTCACGCAGGTACATGCCGCGGGGGCCCGACAGGTTGCCGTCGGCCGGAATCAGCACCTCCGAGGCGCCGTCCTTGTAGCGGACGATATAGCCCTTGCCCTCGGTGTTGAGCGGGTCGAGCTGCGTGGAGCCGAAGTTGGCAATGAGAATACCGCCCTCATAGGAATAGGTGCTCTCGCAGTAACGGAGCCCCTCGTTGAAGATCTCGACGGAAACGGTCTCCTTCCGCTGCGATCCACAGCTCGTGAGGATCAATGCGGCCATCAGGGAAAGGCTTGTCAGAATGGTCTTTTTCATGGTCTTTCTGATTAGGTTAAAATATTCTCTCTCAGTCTCTCGGAAATGTTCTCTCTCAGTCTCTCGAAATGTTCTCTCTCAGTTCACTCAGTCTCTCGGGAGCGGGGCGGTCTCAGCCCGCTCACAGGCGGATGACCCGCGACCAGTCGTCGTACTCGGGCAGCGGCGCCGGCACGAAGTCGGAGTAGCCGATGGCGATGGCGCAGAGCGGTTCGCACGACTCGGGAATGGGCAGGAAACTCCGCAGGAAGTCGGCGGCCTTCTCCCCCTCGGGGTCGTCCTTGCGCCGCGGGCGCCCGCAGATGTGGACCCAGCACGAGGCAAGCCCCTCGTCGACGCAGGCCAGCTGGAGCACCGTGGCCGAAATGGCGGCATTTTCCCGCCACAGATCACTCGTCGTGGTGTCGCCCAGGATGACGATCGCCAGCGGGGCGTTCTTCAGAAATCCCGAACCGTAGTCGCGCATCTCGGCCATGCGGGCCACCAGCGCCGGATCGTCGACCACCAGAAAGCGCGTCGTACGCGTATTGCGGGCCGAAGGGGCCGTCAGTGCCTCCGCGAGGATGCGGTCGACCACCTCGCCGGGAACCGGACGATCCGTAAACTTGCGGACCGAACGGCGTTTGGCAATCAATTCCTTGAAATCCATACTCTCAAACTTCGCTATGTATTACCACGTGCAAAAATAGGAAAAAAACGTTATCTTTGAGAAATCAAATCCCGAAAACCATGGATTACCGTTTCACCATAGCCCTGATCTACGATTTCGACGGGACGCTCGCCCCCGGAAACATGCAGGAGTACGACTTCATCCCGGCCGTCGGGAAGAGCAACAAGGAGTTCTGGTCGGAGGCCAATTCGCTGGCCGAGACCCAGGATGCCGACATGGTCCTTACGTACATGGCCCGCATGATCCAGGAGGCCAAATCCAAGGGACTGTCGCTGCGTCGCGAAGCCTTTCAGGAGTCGGGACGCCGCGTCACGCTCTTCAACGGTGTCAAGGAGTGGTTCGCGCGGATCAACCGCTACGGCGAGGAGCGCGGAATCCGCATCCTGCACTACATCAACTCCTCGGGACTGAAAGAGATCATCGAGGGGACGGAGATCGCCCACGAATTCCGCAAAATCTACGCCTGCTCGTTCCTCTACGACGTCGACGGAATCGCCTACTGGCCCGCCGTAGCGGTCAACTACACCAACAAGACACAGTTCATCTTCAAGATCAACAAGGGGGTCGAGTCGGTCTTCGACTCGAAGCTGGTCAATCGCTACATCCCCGAAAACGAACGCCCCGTGCCGTTCAGCCACATGATCTACGTCGGCGACGGAACGACGGACATTCCCTGCATGCGGCTGGTGAAGAATTACGGCGGACACTCGATCGCCGTCTACAACCCCGACCAGAAGGGCGCCCGCAAGGAGCTCTCGTCACTCATCCACGACAACCGCGTCAACCACGTCTGCCCGGCCGACTATGCCGAAGGCTCGGAGATGGACCTCGTGGTGAAGACCATCATCGAGAAGATCGACCTCGACGACCGGCTCGCCAAACTCGGCGTCGTCCGCTGACCGCCATGTCCTCGCCCCACGCAAAACATCTCCACACCGCACGCTGGATCCGTCCCGAACGGCTCGCCGGTTCGCCCGAATGGACCGTCGGACTGCGGCGCCACCTCACGGCCGTGTGGTTCGCCGCCGCAGGACTGATTCTCTGCATCCTGCTGCCCGCGGCCGGATTCCCGGCCCTCTACGTCGCGGCCATTGCGTGCGGCGGCTTCTACCACGACTGCGAACCCCTCCGGATGCTGCAGCTCCCGGAGATGAACGCCAGCCGGCTGCTCGTGCGCAAGGTCCTCACCGCCTGGCGCAACTACTTCCTGCTGGCCATCCCCTTCGCCCTGCTGGCCATCCTGGCCCATCCCCGTACGGCCTGGATTGCCGTAGCCTGGGCGCCGCTTTCGGCCCTGGCGCTGCTCTACGCCGTAGTGGCCAAATACGCCCGCTACCACCCCGGACAGACTCCCCGGCGACCCATGGCCGAACGCTTCGGACTGGCGGGCTTCATCCTCCCCGTGCTGCTGCCCCTGAGCCTCGGCCTCATGGTCAGCTACGCCCTGCGGGCCGAACGCAACCTGAACCGTTACCTCCATGATTACGATTGATTCGCTTCGGATCCGCGACGGTAAGCGGATGCTGCTCGACGGCGTGACAATGCACCTGCCCCAGAGTGCCGTGCACGGCATTGCGGGCGAGGGGCGCGGGGCCCTGTTGCGGGCCATCTACGGCGACCTGAAACCCGAAGTCGGGACAATCTCCGAGGCCGGACACCCGCTGCAACGCCGCGAAATGGTCCTGCTCGAGGCCGATCCCCGCTTCTGGCCCGGACTGACGGCCCGCGACTG
Source organism: Alistipes sp. An116 (assembly GCF_002161005.1). Classification (NCBI taxonomy): domain Bacteria; kingdom Pseudomonadati; phylum Bacteroidota; class Bacteroidia; order Bacteroidales; family Rikenellaceae; genus Alistipes; species Alistipes sp. An116. The sequence goes on along the minus strand of NZ_NFLR01000004.1, from coordinate 52,645 downwards.
CATCGGACTGGTCCGCTGGTTCGACCGCAAGGTCAACCCCGAGGCGCTGCTCCGCCGCTTCCCCGTGCCGCTCGACACGGAGGCCGCCTCGCTCGGCGCCGAGGCCCGAAAACACCTCGGCATCATCCTCACACTGATGCGCGGCAAACGCATCCTGCTGCTCGACGAACCCTTCCGCGAACTGACGCCCGAGCGGATCTTCGTCATGCAGCAACTCCTGCTCCACCTCGGCAGCGAGGGGTGCACCGTGATCCTCACCTCGACGCGCATTCCGTTGATCGAGGGGGTCTGCGACGACCTCTACCTGCTGGGCGGCGGCAAGGTCCTCGCCCGCTACGAACACTACGAACTCGGACATCTGGGCCGCGACGCGGAGTCCGGTTCGGGATTTCCGGAAAATTGACTACCTTCGCAGCCGAATCGAAACCAAACACACACCATGAAGATCATATTCGCCACCAACAATGCCCACAAGCTCAGCGAAGTACAGGCCGTACTGGGCGAGGGCTTCACCCTCGTGACACCGCGTCAGTGCGGCATCACCGAGGAGATTCCCGAAGAGCAGGAGACCCTCGAGGGCAACGCCTCGCAGAAGGCCCGCTACATCCACGACCGCACGGGTGAGAACTGCTTTGCCGACGATACGGGACTCGAGGTGGCCGCACTGGGCGGCGCCCCCGGGGTCCACTCGGCCCGCTACGCCACCGACGGTCACGACTTTGCGGCCAACAACCGCCTGCTGCTCCGCAATCTGGAGGGAAAGAGCGACCGAAGAGCCCGCTTCCGTACGGTCATCTCGCTGATCATCAACGGCGAAGAACACCTCTTCGAAGGGGTGGTCGAGGGGCGCATCATCGACCACGAGGCCGGTCACGAAGGGTTCGGCTACGATCCGCTGTTCATCCCCGACGGCTGCGAGCGGACCTTCGCCGAGATGTCACCCGAGGAGAAGAACGCCGTCTCGCACCGCGGTCGTGCCGTACGCAAACTGGCCGAATACCTCCACTCGCTGGAGGCGGCAACCGAAAAATAGCCGTACGTCATGAAACCGTTGGAGACCGTACACTGGGGCATTCTGGGATGCGGCGCCGTCTGCGAACGCAAGAGCGGCCCGCCGATGTACCTGCTGGACCACTCGCAACTAGTGGCCGTCATGCGGCGCGACGAGGTCCGGGCGGCCGATTTCGCCCGCCGACACGGCGTCGCCCGCTACTACACCGACGCCGCGGAGCTGATTGCCGATCCCGAGGTCGACATCGTCTACGTCGCCACGCCGCCCGTCTCGCACCGCGAGCTGGCCATCAGCGTCCTGGAGGCCGGCAAACCCGTCTACGTCGAGAAGCCCATGGCGATGAACTACGCCGAGTGTCTGGAGATGATCGCCGCCTCGGAGCGCTGCGGCGTGCCCCTCTATGTGGCCTACTACCGCCGTGCGCTGCCCTATTTTCTGAAGGTAAAGGAGCTGATCGGGAGAGGGCGGATCGGTACGCCGCAACGCGTCGAGGTGCGCTATCTGCGCCCTGCAGGGCCCGAGGACCGCGATCCGGCCCACCTGCCGTGGCGCCTGCGCCGCGAGGTCGGCGGCGACGGATACTTCTACGACATGGCCCCCCATACGCTCGACATTCTCGATTTCCTGCTCGGCGAGATCTCGGCAGCCGAGGGGACGAAGAGCAATCTCGGAGGACTGTACGAGGTGGCCGACACGGTCTCCGCACTGCTGCAGTTCTGCTCGGGAGTCCGCGGAACCGGGCTCTGGAGCTTCGTCTCGCAACCCGACGAGCAGGAGGATTCGGTGCTCATCGCCGGCACCCGCGGCTCGGTGCGCTTCGCCACCTTCGCCTTCTCGCCCATCGAACTGCAGACGCCCGAGGGCACGGAACGCTTCGAAATCGCACCCCCGGAGCATATCCAGGGACCGTTGATCCGCACGATCGTCGACGAACTCCGCGGCGTGGGACACTGCCCCTCGACCGGACACTCCGCCGCCCGGACTTCGCGGGTCATCGACCAGATCATGAAATAATTCGTATCTTTGCCCCATCATGGAGACAAAACTGTATGAAAAGGAGGAGCGCTTCGACGCCGCGACGATCGAAGCCCTCAAAGGCCACTATACCGAAATCCTGCGCCTGCTGGGCGAGGATCCCGCACGCGAAGGGCTGCTGAAGACCCCCGAACGCGTGGCCAAGGCCATGTCGTTCCTCACGAAGGGGTACGACGAAAATCCGCTGGAGATCATCCGCTCGGCGACGTTCCGCGAGGAGTACAAACAGATGGTCCTCGTCAAGGACATCGAGCTCTATTCGCTCTGCGAACACCACATGCTGCCCTTCTACGGCAAGGCCCACGTGGCCTACATCCCCAACGGTTACATCACCGGACTGTCGAAAATCGCCCGCGTGGTCGAATGTTTCGCCCGCCGGCTGCAGGTCCAGGAGCGGCTGACGGTCCAGATCCGCGACTGCATCCAGGAGGCGCTGAGCCCGATGGGCGTGGCCGTTGTCATCGAGGCCAGCCACATGTGCATGCAGATGCGCGGCATCGAGAAGCAGCAGTCCGCCACAACGACCTCCGCCTTCACGGGCATCTTCCTCTCGGACCACCGCACCCGCGAGGAGTTCATGACCCTCATCTCACACAAGTATCGGTAACAGACCCGTTTCCGAACCACAGGAGCCAACCGGAAATCCCGTTTTGCGGATTTCCGGTTTTTTCGTGTCCCGTTCGGACCGCAAGGCCGTTTGCGGCCCACCCGGGAACGAAATTTGGGGTAGGGTGAACAGCAAACCAAAAATCAAAAACATCATGAACGTCAAACAACTCCGTTACCTTGCGTTCGCACTCGCCGCAGTAGCGTTCTGCTCGTGCCAGAAAGACCCCTCGACGTCGGATCTCCACGAGGATTATCTGGTCTACACCGCCCACGATTCGGGAACCGACTTCTCCGCAATCGACACCTACTTCCTCCCCGACAGTATCCTCATCATCGGCAACAACAACCGGACCGAGTACTGGAAAGACGACGACGCCCTGACGATCATCGACGCCGTGGCCGCCCGGATGAACAACGCCGGCTACACGCGAACGGATGACAAAACATTGGCAGCCGTCGGCCTGCAGCTCAGCTACGTGCGTCAGGAGACCTACTTCGTCGGCTACAACAACCCCTACTGGTGGTGGTACTATCCCTACTACTGGGCCCCCGGATACTGGGGAAACTGGAACGGCTGGCACTACCCCTACAGCGTCTACTACGGCTACACGGCCGGCTCGCTGCTCATGGAGATGGTCAACCTCGAGGCCGAAGAGGAGAACAACCGAAAACTCCCCATCGTCTGGGATACGTTCATCGGCGGTCTGCTGACCAACGACTCGGAACTCAATCTGCAGCGTACGATCGACGGCGTGGATCAGGCCTTCGTTCAGTCACCCTATCTGACCAAATAGTCCAACTCAAAATCTTCCGATCATGAAAACAGCCAAATACCTCAAAACCCTTGCATGCTGCGTCGTCCTGCTGGCAGTCGCCCTGCCGGGCAAAGCGCAGTTGATCCCCAACACCTACATCAATGTCGACTGGCAGATGGGCGTACCCCTCGACAACGGTCTGGCCGACAAGACCTCGGGCTGGGGCATGAACTTCGAAGGCGGTTACTTCGTCACGCCGGCCATCACCGTAGGTCCCTTCCTTTCGTACCAGACCAATCTGGAGAGCATCGACCGTCAGACGCTCGATCTGGGCGACGGCGCAGCCCTGACGACCAATCAGAAACATGCGCTGTTCCAACTGCCGTTCGGCGTTGCGAGCCGTTACAACTGGCTTACGGACAGCATCTTCCAACCGTACGTCGGCATGAAGCTGGGTGCCAGCTACGCCGAGCTTTCGTCCTACTACTACGTCGTGCGCCAATACACCGAGACGTGGGGATTCTACCTCTCGCCCGAGGTCGGCGTCTCGATCTTCCCGCGTCCGGACTACCGCATGGGCATCCACGTGGCCCTCTACTACAGCTACGCCACCAACGAGGGCGACGTACTGGTCTACCGGGTCAACAACCTCAACAACTTCGGACTGCGCGTCGGTATCTCGTTCTGACGCCCGAAGCCGATCCCCGCACCACGCAGAAGCCGGACCTTGTTCCACACAAGGCCCGGCTTCGTTTTCATGCTCCGACGGGGTGGCGTCACTGCGCTTCGAAGGTCACGGTCATGGTCGTCAGATCGGCCGTGATGTCGCAGCTCCCCGACCCGAAACCCATCAGCAGCGGATAGAACTGCGAATCGCCGTCGTTCTCCGTCGCGAAAGCCTGGATCTGGCCGAACTCGCCCTGACCACTCCGCCCATGGCCACGAGTCTCGACCAGCTCTACGATCTGATCCTGGGCGACCTGACCCGCGCCGACGCGCTGCTTGAGGTCAACAGGGTCTTCGGCCGCGCCGACAAGGTCGCCGCCGAATCGCTCATGGCCAAGGCCTACCTGACGATCGCCTCCTCGAAGGAGCACAACGTATACCGCTACACCGAGTCGCGGCGTGAACCGCAGATCATGTACGACAGCGCCGCACGGAACTCATCCACCGCGATATATACGACGAGGATGGAAATGCGATCGTGCCCAACCAGATCAAGGGCTACTTCTCGAGCAAATACGTCGATCCCGACTTCATCGGCGAGCGAACCAGCGCCCGACCCTATCTGATCCGCTTCTCGGACATCGCGCTGGTCTATGCCGAAGCCGTCGGTCCCGAAGAGGGGCTGGCCTACGTCAACCACATCCGCGAACGGGCTGGCATCACGCCGCTGCCGGCAGGGATGTCCCTCGACGAGTTCCGCAAGGCCGTCATCAAGGCGCGGATCATCGTCCGCTCGCAGAGCGGCAAACAGGTGCTCTGGACCGTCTATCTGAAACCCTACGACCTCTTCTACATCGTCCACACCGCGGAATGATCCCGGCTCTCAGGACATGAAAAAAGAGCCGCCTCTTTGCAGGGCGGCTCTTTTTTTGTTCCGGCCGGAATCACGCTCCCAGCAGCTCCTCGATGCGCGCAAGCTCCTCGGCGGAGAACTTCAGATGCTCCATCGCCCGGAGATTGTCCTCGATCTGCGCCGTGGAGCTGGCGCCGATGATCACCGAGGTGATGCGCTCGTCGCGAAGCAGCCACGCCAGCGACATTTCGGCCAGCGACTGTCCGCGTTCGCGCGCCAGGGCATCGAGCCCCCGCAGACGCCGCAACATCGTCTCGTCGAGCACCTCGCTGTGAAGCGTCCGGTTCTCAGCCATACGCGAATCGGTCGGTATGCCGTTCAGATAGCGGTTCGTCAGCAACCCCTGCGCCAACGGCGAGAAGACGATGAAGCCCGAACCCTCGGCAACCGTGAGATCCAGTACGCCCGATTCCGCCGGCATGCGATCGAGCAGGTTGTAACGGTCCTGAAAAAGCAGGCAGGGTACGTCGCGCCGCTTCAGATAGTCGAAGGCAAACCGCGCCGCCTCGAGCGGATAACGCGACAGCCCCACGTAGAGCGCCTTGCCGCTGCGAACGATGTCGACCAGGGCCTGCAGCGTCTCTTCGAGCGGCGTCGCGGGATCGAAACGGTGCGAATAGAAGAGATCCACGTAGTCGAGCTTCATGCGGCGCAGACTCTGGTCGAGGCTCGCCATGAGGTACTTGCGCGAACCCCAGTTGCCGTAGGGACCCGGCCACATGTCATAACCGGCCTTGGTCGAGATGAAGAGTTCGTCGCGGTAGGGGCGGAACGAGGTCTCCATCAGACGCCCGAAATTCTCCTCGGCCGTGCCGTACTCCGAGCCGTAATTGTTCGCCAGATCGAAGTGGACGATGCCCCGGTCGAAGGCGTAATGGGCCATCTCGCGAACCTTCGAGAAGGTCTGCCGACTCCCGAAATTGTGCCACATCCCGAGCGACAGCAACGGCAGCAGAATTCCGCTGCGGCCCGCCCGCCGATAATGCATGCCGTCGTAACGCGACGGCGAAGGGTTGTAAATCGGTTCGATCATACCATTCGTTTTACGGTTGTTTACGATTTGTTTGCTCCGTGCGGGAGGTCTCTTTCTTTCCCCCCCCCTCACCCGGCCGGATCAGTGGGCTTCGAGCCAGTTTTCGCCCACGCCGGCATCGGCGATGAGCCGTACGCGGAGCTTCGCGGCCGTCTCCATGCACTCGGTGACGATGCGCACGACCCGATCCTGCTCCTCGCGCAGCATGTCGACCACCAGTTCGTCGTGCACCTGCAGGATCACCCGCGAGCGGATCCCCTCGGCGGCAAAGCGCCGGTGGACGTTGATCATGGCGATCTTCATGATGTCGGCCGCCGAACCCTGGATCGGGGCATTCACGGCGTTGCGCTCGGCCAGACCCCGCGCCACGGCGTTGTGCGACGTGATGTCGTTCAGATAGCGGCGGCGTCCGAAGATCGTCGTCACGAAGCCGTCCTCGCGGGCCTTCACCACCACCTGCTCCATATACTCGCGGACCTTGGGGTAGGAGGCGAAATAGCCGTCGATGATCTCTTTGGCCTCCTTGCGCGGGATCTCCAGCCGCTGGCTCAGCCCGAAGGCCGAAATGCCGTAGATGATGCCGAAATTGGCCGTCTTGGCCCGACGCCGCTCCTCGGGAGTCACCTCGTCGATGGATTTGTTGAAGAGCCGGGCGGCCGTCGCGGCATGGACATCCTCGCCGTGTTCGAAGGCGGCGATCAGCGCCTCGTCACCCGACAGATGGGCCATCAGCCGCAGTTCGACCTGGCTGTAGTCGGCCGACAGCAGCAGATGGTCCTCATCCGAGGGGATGAAGGCCTTGCGGATGCGGCGCCCCATCTCGTCGCGCACGGGGATGTTCTGCAGGTTGGGATTCGTCGACGAGAGGCGCCCGGTGGCCGTCACCGCCTGGTTGAACGACGTATGGATGCGTCCCGTACGGCGGTTGACCAGCTGCGGCAGCGCCTCGACGTAGGTCGACAGCAGCTTCTTCACACCGCGGTACTCGAGAATCAGATCGACGATGCGGTGTTTGTGGGCGAAGCTCTGCAGGTACTCCTCGTCGGTGCAGAACTGCTTCGTGCGGGTCATCTTCGGCTTCTCGGCAATGCGCATCTTCGCGAAGAGCACCTCGCCCAGCTGACGCGTCGAGTTGATGTTCAGATTCGGCTCGCCGGCCTCGGCCCGTACGGCCGCCTCCAGCTCCGCCAGCTTGCGGTTCAGCTCCACGGCATAGAGCGCCAGCGCCTCGGTGTCGATCCGAACACCCGCCATCTCGATGTCGGCCAGCACGGTGATCATCGGCTCCTCGATCTCGAAGTAGAGGTCGTGCATGCCGATCTGTTCGACCATGGGGTAGAGCACCTGCTTCAGCCGCAGCGTCACGTCGGCATCCTCGGCCGCATACTCCTTCACCCGCTCGACGTTGACCAGATCCATCGTCAACTGTTTGGAGCCCTTGCCGATCAGCGTCTCGATCTCGATCGGGCGGTAGTTCAGATAACGCTCGGCCAGCACGTTCATGTTGTGGCGCGACTCGGGGTCGAGCAAGTAGTGGAGGATCATCGTATCGTAGAAGCGGCCGCGGATCGTGATGCCCAGCTGCCGCAGCACCATGAGGTCGAACTTGACGTTCTGGCCGATCTTGGCGATGTGTTCATTCTCGAACAGCGGGCGGATGATCTCGACGTATTCGCGCGTATTGGCCTCGTTGAAGGGGATGTACCACGCCCGGAAGGGTTCGACGGCCAGCGAAAGACCCACGATGCGGTCGTTGAAGACATCGAGGCCCGTGGTCTCCGTATCGAAGCAGAACTCCTCGTAGCGGCCCACGGCGGCGATCACCTCGCGCAGCCGGTCGGCCGTCTCGACGAGCGTATATTCGTGGGGCGTGGTCTGGGCCGTGGCAAAGGGCTCCTCCTCGGCCTCGGCCTGCAGTTCGGCCGCCGGAACGGGCTTCACGCTCGGCAGCGGCGGGATGACGGGCGTCTCACCGAACAGACTCCCCTGACCCGCCATGGCGGCCCGGCGCGCCGCAGCCGACTTGGCCCGCGCCATGTCCGACAACTGGGTCTGCGCCTCCTGGCGCGGAGCATCCGATAGGGGCTCGGCCGGGGCCAGATTCGACAAATCGTTCAGAAAAGCCTTGAAGTCCAGTTCGGCAAAGACCGTCCGAAGATCGTCCAGACGGGGTTCGCTCACCGCAAGCTCCTCCTCGCTGAGGTCGATCGGCACGTCGAGGCAGATGGTCGTCAGCCGTTTGGCCAGCCGCAGATTGTCGGCCCACGCGGCGATCTTCTCACCCTGTTTGCCGGGGATCTTCGCCACGTTCTCCAGGATGTTCTCCACCGGACCCCACTCGCGGACCAGTTTGCAGGCCCCCTTCTCGCCGATGCCCGGCACGCCGGGGATGTTGTCCGACGCATCGCCCCACAGGGCCAGAATATCGCGCACCAGCTGCGGGTCGTCGATGCCGTACTTCTCGCGGATCTCGTCGCGGCCGACGATCTCGATGCTCCCCTCGGATCCGCGCTGCTTGTAGATGCGGCAGTGGTCGCGCACCAGCTGTCCGTAATCCTTGTCGGGGGTCACCATGTAGACGTCATAACCCGCCTCGGCCCCCTTCCTCGAAAGGGTGCCGATCACGTCGTCGGCCTCGTAGCCCTGAACCTCGAGGATCGGGATACGCATCGCCTCCAGCACCCGTTTGACGTAGGGCACCGAGAGCAGGATGTCTTCAGGGGTCTCCGTACGGTTGGCCTTGTATTCGGGGAAGATCTCGCGCCGGAAACTGCCGCCCGGAGGATCGAACGCCACCCCCAGCAGATCGGGATGTTCGCGCTTGAGCATGTCGCGCAGGAACTTCACGAAGCCGAACACCACCGAGGTGTTCATCCCCGCACGGTTGCGCATGGGCCGCCCCAGAAAGGCGTAATAATACTTGAAAATCAACGCATAGGCGTCTACCAAAAAGAGTTTTTTCATCGTCTGCGGGCTCTTTATTGTCGGATGTTGTCTTCGGCAAACCACTCGGCAAACGAGGTGGCCGTCTCGTGCAGCCGCAACGAATGGAGCGTCACACCCTGAGGCAGACGCGCCGAAATGCGTGCGGCAAAGTCCTCGAGCATGTTCTCGCACGTGGGCTGGTAGTCGACGGTGATGATGTTGCCGAAGCGCGCCGACAGAACCCGGTAAAGCTCCTCGCCGGTCTCGGAGGCCTTGAGGACGAGCGAATGGTCGAAGCGCGAAACGATCTCCTCGTTGACGATGCGTTTCAGCACGCCGAAATCCATCACCATGCCGCATTTGGGGTTCGACGCATCGCAGAGGGGAGTTCCCTTCACCGTGACGAAAAAGCGATAGGAGTGCCCGTGAATCTCGCGGCACGGGCCGTCGTAACCTTCGAGCGCGTGTGCCGCCTCGAAGGAGAATTCCTTGGTCAATCGAATTACTGCCATATTGCAAAGATAGCGAAAGCCGAAAGAATTCCGCTCCGCCGCGCAAAATTATTCCCGAAAAAGAGAGGGCGCCCCCTTTCGGGACGCCCTCTCTGAGGATAAATTCTGTCAGCAGGCCGTTACTGCATGTCGACCCGGACAGGAGAGTACATCACCACTCCCTGCTGGCTCAATGCCTCGCGGACCTCGCCGTACTCCTTCATCATCTCGCCCAACTCCGAACGCGTGAAGGCCATCCGCAGACTGGCGTTCAGCGACGAAAGGATGGCCGACAGACCCGTCGGTTGGTCGAGAACCTCCACCACCCGGTAATTGTCACCCAATCCGGCCTTCTCCACGGCAACGGCAAGGGCCGTCTTCAAACCTCCGCAGCCGTCGATCAGTCCGATGCCAAGGGCATCCTCACCCGACCAGACCCGGCCGCCGGCAATCTCCAGCACCCGTTCCAACGGCAGATTGCGCCCCTCGGAGACATCCTGCGTGAAGGTCTCGTAGACTTGGTCCACGCCACGCATCAACATTGCCCGCTGGACCGAAGTCAGCGGTCCACGGCCCATGAAATCCGACGAGGTGTTGCTCTGCACGCCGTCGACCGTGATGCCCAGTTTGTTCTTCAGCGCCTCCCGCGAATCGAGCACCATGCCGTAGACTCCGATCGAGCCGGTCAGCGTCAGCCGGTTGGCCACAATTGCATCGGCCGGACACGAAATGTAGTATCCGCCGCTGGCCGCATAGGAGCCCATCGAAACGATCACGGGTTTCTCCTCCCGCAGCAGCTCCATTTCACGCCAGATGACATCCGAAGCCAGTGCGCTGCCTCCGGGGGAGTTGACCCGCAGCACGACGGCCTTGATCCGGTCGTTGCGACGCACGTCGGCCAGCGTCGCGGCCAGCGTATTGCCATAGACCGCACGGCCGGAACCCTCGCCGTCGACGATCTGTCCGTCGGCATAGACGATCGCCACCTGATCGGCCGAGATATTCTTCAGATCGGCGCCCACCTGGGCCGCATACTGTCCCAGCGTCACGAAGCGGTAGTCATCCCCGTCGGCCTCCACGCCCAGTTCGGCAAAGACGTCGTTCATCTGGTCCTCGTAGAGGAGCCCGTCGACAAATCCCGCCTTCAGCGCCTCGTCGGCCAGCGAAACCTCCAGGTTGTCGGTCAGACGGCGCATCTCCACGGAGTCGATTCCGCGTGCCGCGCAGACATCGCCCGAGATGGTCCGCCACATCGAATTGATGAGCTCCTGCATCTGTTCGCGGTTGGCCGGCGACATGCGGTCGAGGATAAAGGGCTCGACGGCACTCTTGTAACGGCAGGCCGTCGGACGAAAGACCTCGACCTTCAGATCGAGTTTGTCCAGAAGCCCCTTGTAGAAGGTGACATTCGAAGCCAGTCCCGTCCAGTCGATGCCCCCCTGCGGCTGCAGATAGATGCGGTCGGCCACCGAAGCCAGGTAGTACTGTCCCTGCGAATAGGTCTCGTTGTAGGCCACGATGAACTTGCCGCTCTGGCGGAACTCCTCGAGGGCCGTGCGCAGCTCCTCGAGCAGGGCCGTTCCGGCAATCCCGCCCGCACCGTTCATCCGCAGGTAGATGCCCCGGATACGGTCGTCGGCCGCCGCCGCCTCAAGCGCCCGCAGTGCCTTGAACAACGCAAGCTGCGGCGTATTCTGCAGCGTCAGCACGTCGATGCCCGCCAGCGGATCGTTCGACGGAGCATCGGTCAACAACTCCGAAAAGTCGATCTTCAGAATCGACCCGGGGGCGACCGTCACGCTCTTCTCCATCGACCCGGCGATCCCGAGCAGCAGAAAAATCCAAAACAAAAAGACCAGAATCGTACCCGCCACCACGGCAAGCACGCCGGCCAAAAAGGTTTTCCAGAAATTCATGTTGCGATTATTTTTCGTTCGAGTTTCCCGTATCGAGATCCGACCGACCCGGCAACGGCCCAGCGATCGGATATGCTTCCCTTGCAAAGATAAGGATCTTTTACGAAAAACAAATAAAATTTATCGTTTTTCGATAAAATAAATCCACACCCTATATTTAATACTGAAAATATACGTTATCTTTGCGAAAAAGTAACTTTTCGCAACCATGGAGGAAAAAATAAGGCAACTGCTCGCCTCGATCGTCCATCCCGAAACCGGAAAGGATATCGTCTCGAGCGGATTCATCGAACACCTGGCTACGGCCGAGGACAAGGTGACCGTCGTGCTGCGCTTCGCCAAGCCGCGCGATCCCTTTGCCGTGAAGATCAAAAACCAGGCCGAAACGCTGCTGCGTGAGGCGTTCCCCGGCGCCGAAGTGCTCGTCGTCATCAAGGAGGGCGGCGCCGCACCGCGTCCCGAACCCAAACTCTCGACCACCACGGGCGGCATCGCCAAGGTCATTGCCGTGGCCTCGGGAAAGGGTGGGGTAGGGAAGTCGACCGTCACGGCCAACCTGGCCATCGCCCTGCGCAACATGGGATTCCGCGTCGGAGTGCTCGATGCCGACATCTACGGACCCTCGCAGCCCAAGATGTTCGGCGTGGAGGGCTACCTGCCCGAAGCCGTCGAGGAGAACGGCGCCGAACACATCGTCCCGGCCGAATCGATGGACATCAAGCTCATGTCGATCGGCTTCTTCATCAAGCCGACCGATGCGCTGCTGTGGCGCGGTGCCATGGCCGTGAGCGCCCTCAAGCAGATGATTCACCAGACGCGGTGGGGGACGCTGGACTTCCTGCTGGCGGATCTGCCTCCCGGAACGGGCGACGTGCATCTGTCGATCATCGGCGAGCTGAAGATCGACGCCGCGGTGATCGTCTCCACGCCGCAGCAGGTGGCCGTGGCCGACGTGGTGCGCGGCGTGGAGATGTTCCGCAACGAGAATGTCAACATCCCGGTGGCGGGCATCATCGAGAACATGGCGTGGTTTACGCCGGCCGAACTGCCGCAGAACCGCTACTACCTCTTCGGACGGGGCGGCGCGCGGGCCTATGCCGAGAAGAGCGGGGTGGATTTCCTGGGTGAAATACCGATCGTTCAATCGATTATGGAGGGTGCCGAGGAGGGGCGTCCGGCTACGGCGACGCATCCCGAAGTGGAGGAGCGCTACCGTTCGATTGCGGAGAAGATTGTCAGCAAAGTGATGAAAAACGGTTGACAAAGTGTCGACAACCGGTTCAACAACGGATGATAAAAAAGGAAAAGTCGGGGCCTGAAAATTTGCTTTTCGAAAATCAGGCAGGGTATATACAAGAAATCCCCGAAACCAAAAATTTTTATAAAAAGTTGTCCGCCGCGAAATCCTCACGAAACGGGAAGCGGATGTTGAAAGTTTCAGGCTGTCGAAATGTCGAAAACCGTTGTCAACAATTGTTGAATAATTTTCTATTTTCTTGTATTTCAAATAACAAAGAAGAAAAATAAAGAAAAGAAAACCGAGAAAATGTTGATAGAGAACTAACAGTGGAAGTTGTAAACAGTATCAACAGCTATTATATTTCTTCTTCTTTCTTATTTATTAAAATTTATTAAAGGAATAAAAAAGAAAATGAACGTCGAAAACTCCGCCGAACTCTCCCGCCGCATCGAGGCGCTCAAACGCGAGAAGAATGCCGTGATCCTGGCGCATTACTATACGACACCCGAAGTGCAGGCCGTAGCCGACTTCCTGGGGGATTCGCTGGCCCTCTCGATCCAGGCACAGAAGGTCGATGCGCAGATCATCCTCTTCGCCGGCGTCCACTTCATGGCCGAAACGGCCAAGGTACTCTGCCCGGAAAAGAAGGTGCTCATCCCCTGCCCCGAGGCGGGCTGCTCGCTGGCCGAATCGTGCGACGCAAAGGAGTTTGCCGCCTTCAAGGCCCGCTATCCCGGATACAAGGTGGTCTCGTATGTCAATACAACGGTCGAGGTCAAGGCCCTGACGGATATCTGCTGCACGTCGTCCAACGCCCTGAAGGTCGTTCAGTCGCTGCCCGACGACCAGCCGCTGATCTTCGCCCCGGACCGCAACCTGGGCTCCTATATTCAGAAGCTGACCGGGCGGAAGAACATGGTGCTCTGGAACGGCGCCTGCCATGTCCACGAGGAGTTCTCGCTCGAAAAGCTCCTGCAGCTCAAGCGGGAACATCCCGAGGCAAAGGTGGTCGTCCACCCCGAATGCCGCGACTATATCGTGCAGGTGGCCGACTACGTGGGTTCGACGGCCGGGATTCTCGACTACTGCGGACGCAGCGACGCCCGCGCGTTCATCGTCGTTACCGAGGCCGGCATCCTGGCCGAGATGCACAAGCGCTATCCCGACAAGCTCTTTATCCCGGCGCCGCCCGACGACGAGGCATGCGGCTGCAACAACTGCCGCTACATGAAGATGGTGACGCTCGAAAACATCTGTTCGGCTCTCGAAAAGGAGTCGCCCGAAATCCTCCTCGACGAGCAGGTGCGCCGTGCCGCCGAGCGTTCGATCCGCAACATGATTGCCATCCGGTAAGGAAGACCCGGGGGGCCGACAAGAGGGGGGAGTTGGCGTGGAACACACCGGTAATGGGGTGAAGACGGAAGGGCTGAAGTTGGAAGGATTGGAGACCGAAGGGTTGAAGACGGATGCGGTGCCGCAGGGGAGGCCGACGGAGGAGTCGGAGACGGGACACTTCCGGTTCGACAATGCGGAGGTGCGCCGCCGCGACCGCCTGCTGCTCGAAAAGTATGCCTCCGGCGAGTGTGAAACGGGCCTGCACTATGCCGAACGCTCCTTTGCGCGGACCGAGATCCTGCGGCTCGAGATCCTTGCGGTGAGCGCCAAGGGCAAGCGTGTCAAATGATGAAAACAAACTTTATCCTTATTGTATGAAAAAATTCCTGTTACTCGCAGCGGCCGTGGGGATGACCCTCTCCGCCGCTGCCGATGAAGGCATGTGGCTGCTGCCCTACCTTCAGAAGATGAACATCAAGCAGATGAAGGAGCGCGGCTGCAAGCTCTCCGCCGAGGAGATCTACAGCATCGACCACTCCTCGCTGAAGGATGCCGTCGTGATCTTCGGCGGTGGCTGCACGGGCGAGATCGTCTCCCCCGAAGGCCTGCTCTTTACGAACCACCACTGCGGTTACAGCTCGATCCAGAGCCTCTCGTCGGTCGAACACGACTACCTGAAGTACGGCTTCTGGGCCATGTCCCGCCAGGAGGAGCTCCCGGCTCCCGGCCTTGAAGTGCGCTTCATCCGCAAGATTTCGGACGTGACGCCCGAGGTGATGGGCAACGTCCCCTCGATCGCTTCGCAGGAGGAGTACCAGCGGCTGACGCGAGAGAACATTCGGGCCGTCAAGGAGCGTCTGCGCAAGGAGAACCCCGGCATGGAGGTTGCCGTCGAGTCGTTCTTCGGCGGTAACCAGTTCTTCGCCTTCGTCATGGAGGTCTATACGGACGTGCGTCTGGTCGGTACGCCCCCTTCGTCGATCGGCAAGTTTGGCGGCGACACCGACAACTGGATGTGGCCGCGTCATACGGGCGATTTCTCGATCTTCCGCGTCTATGCCGGCAAGGACAACCGCCCGGCCGACTATTCGCCCGAAAATGTCCCCTACAAGGCCGAGAAGTTCCTCAAGGTATCGCTCGACGGTTACGACGAGGGCGACTTTGCCATGATCATGGGATTCCCCGGCTCGACGGAGCGTTACGCTACCTCGTACGAGATCGACAACCTGCTCAAGGTCGAGAATCCCCAGCGGATCTTCATCCGCGGCGAGCGGCAGGCCATCCTCTGGCAGGATATGCTCTCGAGCGATGCCATCCGCATCCAGTATGCCTCGAAATACGCCCGATCGTCGAACTACTGGAAGAATTCGATCGGTATGTCGCGCGGCATCGAGAAACTCGACGTAAAGGCCCGCAAGGAGGCGCAGGAGGCTTCGTTCCAGGCCTGGGCCGAGAAGAACACGCTGCCCGAGGAGGGATATACCGATGCGCTGTCGAAGATCCGGCTGGCCGTCGAGAAAATGTCGCCCATCGGAGCTGCGCGTCAGTATCTGTCGGAGGCTTTCCTGGCTTCGGTCGAGCTGCTCTCGCCGGCACGGCGCTTTATCGGCAGCATGCGTACGATGGAGGTCAAAAAAGAGTTGGGTAATACGGACGAGCTGAAGTCCGAACTGGCTGACTGGTACAAGGATTACAGCCCCTCGACCGATCGCAAGGTGGCCAAGCGCATGCTCCGCATCGCACGTGAGAACATGAAGGTGTTGCCGTCGTTCTACGCGGAGATTGTCGACAAAGAGTTCGGCGGTGACATCGACGCCTATGTCGACGACCTCTACGACCGTTCGGTCTTCGCATCGGAGGAGCGCTTGATGGACCTTATCGACCATTATGATCCCGAGAAGGTGGCCGCAGATCCGGCCGTGGCACTCTCCAAGTCGGTCATGGAGCTCTTTGCGAAGCTCTCGGACGAGCTGAAGGAGCCGCAGACGCTCTACAAGGAGGGTCATCGCAAGTACATTGCCGGTCTGATGCTGCAGAATCCCGGCAAGGCCTGGGCTTCGGATGCCAACTTCACGATCCGTCTGACCTATGGGCGTGTACTCCCCTATTCGCCGGCCGACGGTATCGAATATAACTACTACACGACGCTGAAGGGTGTCATGGAGAAGGAGGATCCGAAGAATCCGCAGGAGTTCTACGTGCCCGAAAAGCTCAAGGAGCTCTATGCCGCCAGGGATTTCGGACGCTACGCCAACCGCAAGGGCGAACTGCCGGTTGCCTTCCTGGCCGACTGCGACATCACGGGCGGAAACTCCGGCTCGCCGGTCCTGAATGACCGCGGCGCGCTGATCGGTCTGGCCTTCGACGGCAACTGGGAGGCCATGTCGGGTGATGTGGCCTTCGAGCCCGCACTGCAGCGCACGATTTCGGTCGATATCCGCTACGTGCTCTTCATCGTCGACAAGTTTGCCGGTGCCGGCTGGCTGCTCGACGAGTTGCAGTTTGAATAGTATTTGGGGCGATTTTACCTCGGGGGCTGTCTTTCAGACGGCCCTCTTTTTTTGTTGCCGTTTTCCTGCCGCAGGCTTATTTCCGGGCTCTCCGTGATGTCCTTCGCACCGCCTTCGGCAGTTGCTTCTCTCTCCGGTTTTTCACCTCTGTTGCGGTCGGCACCTGCGAGGGTTGCACCCTTTCCGGCTTCCGTTTCGCCGGAGATGATCGCGCTCTGTCTGCAGGCTTTCGACCGCCTTGTTCCACCGGTTGTTGCTTCCGTTTCAGGCACTTCTTTCCCGGCTTCGCGGCTTTTTCCCCGGAGGGATGACAAATTCTCCCCTTTTCGTTCCGGATTCCCTCAAAAATTCGTACTTTTGACGGAAATTAGCAATATTCTACCTGTTTATGGCCAAAGAGTTCAAACGTTATCTCGTTACATCGGCGCTCCCCTATGCCAACGGCCCTGTCCATATCGGTCACCTGGCGGGAGTTTACATACCTTCGGATATCTATACGCGCTACCTTCGTCTGAAGGGGTGCGACGTCATTTCGGTCTGCGGCTCCGATGAGCACGGTGTGCCCATCACCATCAAGGCCCGCAAGGAGGGCGTTTCACCCCAGCAGATCGTCGATCGTTACCACGAGCTGATCAAGCGTTCGTTCGAGCGTCTGGGCATGTCGTTCGACATCTATTCGCGCACCTCGTCGCCTGTCCATGCCAAGACGGCTTCGGACTTCTTCCGCAAACTCTACGACGACGGCAAGTTCATCGAGAAGACCTCGATGCAGTATTACGACGAGGAGGCCCGGACCTTCCTGGCCGACCGCTACATCGTCGGTACCTGCCCCAAGTGCGGCTACGACCGTGCCTATGGCGACCAGTGCGAGAAGTGCGGGTCGACGCTCTCGCCCGACGAACTGATCGAGCCTCACAGCGCCGTCTCGGGTTCGGTGCCCGTCAAGCGTGAAACCAGGCACTGGTATCTCCCGCTCAACGAGTATGAGGGATTCTTGCGTCAGTGGATCCTCGAGGGTCACAAGGAGTGGAAATCGAACGTCTACGGTCAGTGCAAGAGCTGGCTGGACGGCGGTCTGCAACCCCGTGCCGTGAGCCGCGACCTGGATTGGGGTATTCCCGTTCCGGTCGAGGGGGCAGAGGGAAAGGTGCTCTACGTGTGGTTCGATGCTCCGATCGGTTATATATCTGCTACCAAGGAACTTACGACCGATTGGGAGAAATATTGGAAGTCGGATGACACGAAGATGGTCCACTTTATCGGCAAGGACAACATCGTCTTCCACTGCATTGTCTTCCCGTCGATGCTGAAGGCCCATGGCGGCTATATCTTGCCCGAAAACGTGCCGGCCAACGAGTTCCTCAATCTCGAGGGCGACAAGATCTCCACGTCGCGCAACTGGGCCGTCTGGCTGCACGAGTATCTCGACGAATTCCCCGGCAAGGAGGATGTGCTGCGTTACGTGTTGTGTGCCAATGCCCCCGAGACTAAGGACAACGACTTTACGTGGAAGGACTTCCAGGCCCGCAACAACAACGAGTTGGTGGCCATCCTGGGCAACTTCGTCAACCGGGCGCTGGTGCTGACCAAGAAGTATTTCAACGGCCGTGTGCCTGCCTGTGGCGAGTTGAATGATTATGACCGTCAGACGATTGCCGATGTGGCTGCCGTCAAGGCGTCGCTTGAGTCCAATATCGAGAACTACCGCTTCCGCGAGGCGTTGAAGGATGCCATGAACGTGGCCCGCATCGGTAACAAGTATCTGGCCGATACGGAGCCCTGGAAGGTGATCAAGACCGATCCCGGGCGTGTGAAGACCATTCTTTACGTAGCCCTGCAGATCACCGCCAATACGGCCATTGCCATCGAACCCTTCATGCCCTTCTCGTCGGCGAAGATCCTCCGGATGCTGGCCGTTGACAAGTTCAGATGGGAACGTCTGGGCGCGGTCGATCTGATTCCTGCCGGCCACGAGATTGGTGAACCCGAGCTGCTCTTTGAGAAGATCGAGGATGACGTTATTCAGCGTCAGTTGGACAAACTGGCGGCCACGAAGGCTGCCAATATGGCTGCTGAAGCCGCTCAACACGTTGAACCACAGAAAGATACAATTCAGTTCGATAATTTCCAGAAGATGGATATCCGTGTTTCGACCATTTTGGCGGCCGAAAAGGTGGCAAAAACCAAGAAATTGTTGAAACTGACTGTTGATACGGGAATCGACAAGCGCGAAATCGTCTCGGGTATTGCCGAGCACTTCTCGCCCGAAGAGCTCGTCGGCAAACAGGTGTTGGTGCTGGTCAACCTGGCTCCGCGCGAATTGAAGGGAATTCTTTCCAAAGGAATGATTCTGATGGCTGAGGATGCCTCCGGAAAATTACGTTTGCTGCAGCCCGGCGATGTGACCAACAATGGAGCCATTGTCGGATAAGCCCGAGATTTTTTGATTTATTTTCAGTAGTGAAAATCGTTAAAAACAGCAAAAATATGGAAAATACGGATTGGAGTGCACTCGGTTTCGACTATCTCAAGACGGATTACAACGTCCGCTATGTCTACAACGATGGGAAGTGGAGCGATATGATCGTTACACAGGATGAGTACATCCAGATGCACATGTCGGCTTCGTGTCTGCATTATGGCGTCGAGCTCTTCGAAGGTCTGAAGGCTTTCCGGGGTGTCGACGGCAAGGTACGGCTTTTCCGTGTCGAGGAGAATGCCCGTCGCATGCAGTCGTCAGCCAAGCGACTCTGCCTACCGGTTCCTTCGGAGGAGATGATCGTCAAGGCCTGCATCGAGGTGGTCAAGCTCAACGAGCGTTTCATTCCGCCCTACGGGACAGGGGCTTCGCTGTATCTGCGTCCTGTGATGTTCGGAACGACGGCAGGTCTGGGTGTGAAACCCGCCAAGGATGCCCTGCTGATTGTCTACTGCTCGCCCGTGGGCGCCTATTTCAAATCGGGCATCAAACCGATCCGTGTTGCCATTGACCGTGAACAGGACCGTGCTGCTCCACGTGGAACAGGCGACGTGAAGGTCGGCGGCAACTATGCTGCCAGTCTGATGTCGGGCGAAAAGGGTCACGAACTCGGCTACTCGAATATCATGTATCTGGATGCGGCCGAGCATAAGTACATCGAGGAGTGTGGTGCCGCCAACTTCTTCGGTATTAAGGATGGCAAGTATATTACGCCGAAATCGCAGTCGGTTCTTCCCTCGATTACGAACAAGAGCCTTCGCCAGCTGGCCAAGGATATGGGTCTCAAGGTTGAGGAGCGTCCTGTTCCGGTTGATGAACTGCCTACTTTCGAAGAGTGCGGTGCCTGTGGTACGGCTGCCGTGATCTCCCCTATCGGTTATATCTACGACATGCAGACCGGTGCTTCGTACAGTTATGGAGATGAAGTCGGCAAGACCTGTATGAAACTCTACAACGCTTTGCAGGACATTCAGTATGGTCGTGCCGAGGATAAATACGGCTGGTGCACGATTATTCTCTAAACAGCATTTTCTTGTTTTGATTTTTTGTTGAATTTTTTAGTACTAAGTTCCGCTCTTTGGTGCGGAACTTTTTTATTATACTTCTCTTTCTTGTAGTCTTTTTTACCTTCTTTTCTACTTCTCGTTTTGTTCCACGTGGAACACTTTTTAGTTATCTGATTTATAAACTGCTTTTTGATTTTTTTATGCTGAATACTTTATCTTCTCTTTTGTGTGTTTGCTTTATCTTGTATGCATATATTTTGCTCTATGGAGTGTTTATTTATTCATATTTGAAATCGTTTTTTAAGTTTGTATGAATAAGATATGAAAATGTTCCACGTGGAACATTTTTATATGTGTGTGTTTATACCGAGGTGGTTTTTAACGGGTGTTTTTATGTTTCAGTTAAGATTATTGTTTCTTTGTTTTGTTGTAAAATAAAAGGAGTGTTCCACGTGGAACACTCCTTTGGATTTGCGGCGTGTGTTTTATCTGCCGAATTTGATCAGTAATACATTTACATCGGCGGGTGATACGCCCGGGATGCGTGAGGCCTGTCCAATCGTCTTCGGACGGATTCGACTCAACTTTTGGCGGGCTTCGATAGTCAGTGAATTCATTGAGAAGAAGTCGAAATCACCCGGGATGCGGATGTTTTCGAGTCGGCGTAGCTTCTCGGCTATGAATTTTTCACGTTCGATATACCCTTTGTACTTGATCTGAATCTCGGCCTCCTCGATTGCTTCGGCATCGATTCGGCGCGATTCGATAAAACGATGCAGCTTCGGAAGTACCTTTTCCAGCGATTCGAAGGTCACGTTGTTGCGCATCAGAATGTCGTGCAGCTTCCGACCTTGGGTCAGAGGCTCCGATCCGACCGATTTCAGGTAGTATGAAATTTCGGCTGCCTTGACACTTGTCTCACGCGCAAAGGCTACAAGCGATTCTACATTCGATTTTTTTTGTTCGAAATGCGCGTATCTTTTCTCGGAAATCAACCCGATTTTATACCCCAGTGGAGTGAGCCGCATGTCGGCATTGTCCTGTCGGAGCAGAATCCGATACTCGGCCCGCGAGGTGAACATCCGATAAGGTTCGTCCACGCCTTTCGTCACCAGGTCGTCGATCAGCACTCCGATATAGGCTTCGTCGCGCTTCAGTACGATAGGCTCCTCCCCTTTCAGCTTCCGATGGGCATTGATGCCGGCCATCAGACCCTGGGCTGCGGCCTCTTCGTAACCGGTCGTTCCGTTGACCTGTCCGGCAAAAAAGAGCCCTGAAACGAGCTTCGTTTCGAGCGAATGTTCAAGCTGTATGGGCGGAAAATAGTCGTATTCGATGGCATATCCCGGTCGGTAGATGTGCAGATCTTCGAACCCACGGATCTTGTGCAGCGCCTCCCATTGCACTTCCCACGGAAGCGACGACGAGAAGCCGTTCAGGTAGTATTCGTTGGTCGACCGCCCTTCGGGTTCGAGGAAGAGCTGGTGCTGATCCTTGTCGGCAAAGGTGCGCAGTTTATCCTCGATCGAGGGACAATAGCGCGGCCCGATGCCGTGGATCGTGCCGTTGAAAAGCGGCGAACGGTCGAATCCCGAGCGCAGAATGGCGTGCACTTCCGGTGTCGTGTAGACCAGATAGCACGGCATTTGATCCTTGACCGGTTCGGTTTCGGGCGAAAAGGAGAATTTCGAAGGTTTTTTGTCGCCGTATTGCGGCTCGAACTCTTCGAAATGGATCGTTCGGGCATCGAGCCGGGCCGGGGTTCCGGTCTTCATGCGGCCGGTTTCGAAGCCGATCCGTACGAGACATCCGGTGATTCCGTGCGAGGCGGCATCTCCGGCCCGTCCCCCCTCGGCATGCGCCGCACCGCAGTGCATCATGCCGTCGAGAAACGTTCCGGCCGTCAGCACTACGGCCCGGCAGCTGAACTCTACCCCCATACGGGTTCGGACTCCACGGATCCGGAGTCGGCTGGTTTCGGAGAGTCTTTCGGCGGCTGGATCGGATTTCAAGGTGTTCTCTTCCGGATGACCGGTGGTCGGACGAACTGTTTTTTGACTCTCTGCAGCATGCGGTTCGGAGGCCTCCGATGTGTTGTGTCTTTTCTCTTCAAGGTCTGCTGACGAAGCCTCATCGGCTTTTGCGAAGAGAAGTTCCGTAGCGGCATCCTGCCAGATATAGAGGTTCGGCGTATTCTCCAGCGTATGGCGCCACTCCTCCGAGAAGCGGGTCTTGTCGCATTGGGCGCGCGGACTCCACATGGCCGCCCCCTTCGACATGTTCAGCATCCGGAACTGGACGGCCGTACGGTCGGTAATGCGCCCCATTTCTCCGCCTAATGCATCTATCTCTCTGACTATCTGTCCTTTAGCTACTCCGCCTACGGCTGGATTGCACGACATGGCGGCCATTTTCGTCATGTCCATCGTCAGCAGCAGCGTCCGCGAACCGAGACGGGCGGCTGCTGAGGCCGCCTCACATCCGGCATGTCCGCCTCCGATGACGATGATATCATAATCAAGAGTCATTGTTTCTCCCAGAATTTCAGATATTTATCCTCCTTGCGATGCATTTGTGCATTGGTTCGCGGCGTCTTGTCGTTCTGGCCGCACAGGTGCAGCACGCCATGGACCACCACGCGGCGCATCTCCTGCAGTGTCGTGGCGCCGTATTGACGGGCGTTGTCCGCCACGGTCTCCACGTCGATGAAGATGTCGCCCGAGACCACGCGCAGCTTTTTGCGGTCGCTGTAGTCGAACGTGATGACGTCGGTAAAGTAGTCGTGACCGAGGTACTGGCGGTTCATCTCCAGCAGTCGCTGCGACGAGCAGAAGATGTAGCAGACGTCGCCCAGCGTATAGCCTTCGGCCCGGGCCACCTCGCGCAGCCACTCGGCCGTTAGCCGTTTTTGCGGGTAGCGGTAGCTGCAATCATCGGTATAGTATTTTACTGCCATTTTCGTTGAATCTTTATTGGAGAGGCTGGGGAACCCGTATTGCGGAAGAAACGGCAAAATCGAGCCCTTTCCGGCCTTTCTGAGACTTTTTTTGATCTTGTGCCTCCGTCCGATCAGTCGTTTGGCTTCTCACCCCCCCCGTTCGGGTGTTTCCCTTCGGACGGGTGCGGATGGGGCCTTATCGCTTGAAGCAGTTCTCGGCGCGCATCTTCTGGTTCGGATCGGGCGGGTAGATACCGAAGACGAGTTTGTACTCCGTCTCCATGGTCATCACGTCAACGGCCGAACCGATGGTTCCCAAAGCCTGGTTTCTGGCCACTTTCTGGCCCTTTTCGACGCTGATCGTCCCCAGGTTGGCATAGGAGGTCAGATACTCGCCGTGAGCCACGTAAACGTCGTATTTGTTCGTTATGCGGTTGCTCTTGATGTCGATCACCTTGCCCTCGTAGATCGAGATCACCTGCGCACCGCGCGGTCCCGTTACCTCGGCCATGTTTTCGCGGTAGCGTTTCACCCGTCCCCCGACCACCGGAAGCCGCAGTCCCGTGGTCTTCGACGAAAAGGAGGCTCCCTCCCTGTTGCCCTTCGTCAGCTTGCGCAGTTCGTTGATCGCCACGTCGAGCTTCTGCTCCTGGGCGATCTTGCGCTGCAGGGCCGACTTCTCCTGCCGTGTCATCGACTGGATCGAGGCCCGCGCATTGCGCGAATCCCGCTGGAGCTTCTCGCGCTGCGCCGAGAGCTTCTGCGTCACCGAATCGAGCGAACGGTGACGGCGGTCCAACTCCTCCTTTTCCGTGCGGACCTGTTCGGTCAGGGCCTCGATGTCACGCATCTTGCGTTCGCGCACCGAGGCTATCTCGCGCAGGGCGGTCAGTTTACGCGCCACGTCGGCGAAATCCCGCGACGAAAAGAGGTAGGTCAGGTAGTTGTTCTGACGGTAGTTGCGGTAGGCTTCGCGCACCATTTCGGCATACTGGGCGCGGTTGCGCTCGAGCATCGAGGCCAGATCCCCCGCCATACTGTCCCTGCGGGCGATCTCCTCACGCAGCAGCGAGGCCTCTTTTTCGGTCTCGTCGAGCAGCTGGCTCCGCGAGTCGATCTGCCGGGCCAGGCGCCGCACCCGCTCCTCGGTGGCCGCACGTCCCTTCTGGAGCTTCGAGATCTCCCGCTCCTCGTTGGCAATGCGCTTTTCGAGGTCGGCAATGACCCGTTTCTGCTTCTCGATGCGGCTGTCGGTCTGGGCCGAGGCGCCGAGCGTGAAAAGCAGCATACCAAGGGTCAACAGAAGTGCTGGTTTCATGGTACGGCGGTTATTCTGCGGATTTGGTTTGGGCGGGCTGCTTGAGCCGCTCGTCAATCAGTGCGGCGTTGTAGCCCTTCTCGCGGGCCATCTGCCAGTAGATCTCCGCCATGAACTGTTCGCCCAGTTGGTAGAGCACATCCCCGTAGTGGACCATCAGCTCGGGACTCTGCTGACCGTCCAAAGCCACGGCCCGTTTCAGGATCTGGCGGGCCTCCTCCATGCGCCCCATCTTGTAGAGCACCCAGGCCCGCGTATCGAGGTAGGTGGGGTTGTTGTCCGTGAGATCCGTCACGCGCGTTGCCATGGCAAGGGCCCGCTCCAGATCCCGCTCCTCCAGCGAGAGGAAGTAGGCGTAGTTGTTCATTACCAGCGTGTTGTCCGCCCAATAGCGAAGACTGCGGTCGTAGGCCTTGTAGCACTGTTTCATGTCGCGGCGGTTGATGCCTCCGCGGCCGGCCTTCGAGCGGGCGAAGAGCTCCTCTTCGGGGATCGAATCGTTGCCGACGGCCTTCAGATGCCACGTGTCGCCGACCATGCCCCAGATGACGCTGCGCAACGAGTCCGTGGCGGCGTAGCGCAGCGATTCGCGGTAGGCGCGGATCGCCTTGTCGTACTGTTTCGTCTGCACCATGGCGTGGCCCCGCGCCAGATGGAAGTCAATCTTCTCCGGAAAGATCGACAGCGCCTTTGTCACGTAGTGTTCCACGGAGTCCGGATGTTGGAGATAGCTCTCGATGTCGATCACCATGCGGTAGTACTGCTCGACGGGCGGCCGGTCGTTCAGATGGCGTTTGTAGAGCGCCAGCGCCTGCTCCAGTTCGCCCGAGGCGATCAGGTGTCCGGCGTAGAGCTCCACTACCCGCGGATCGTTCGGATAGCGGATCGCAAGTGTGGCGGCCAGATCGTTGAGCTGGAAGTAGTATTCGCGGTAGAACCGCGTGTCGGAAGTGAGGTTCTCGAAACGTTTGACCTTCAGTTCGAGGGGCATCTCCTCCGAGAGGAAGATCTTGCGCGTGACCGAAAGCAGCGACCGGTAGTCCTGACTGCGGGCGTAGTAATCGCTCAGCGCAGCCAGCGTCTGCACGTTCGTCGAGTCGATCCGCAGGGCCGCCCGGTATTCGACCATCGCCAGCGAATCCTGCTTGTCAGCCGCGTAGAGATTGGCCAGCACCACGTGGTTGTCGGCGTCGTAGGGGACTTCGTCGACCAGGGCCCGGGCTTCGTCAATGGCCTTGTCGATCTGGTTCGTGGCCACCAGCAGCTGGCGTTTCATGCTGCTCAGCAGCGGTATGCGCCCGAATCGGACCTCGGCCGAATCGAGCGTGATGAGCGCCGTGAAGGGTCGGTCGGCCTGCTCGTAGAGGGCGGCCACCAGACGGTAGTTGTCCGGATCCTTCGGGTCGGCGGCCAGCAGCTGCCGGTAGACATTCAACGCATCGTTGTAGTGTTCGGTCACGAGCAGCGTCTGGGCGTAGAGCCGATGGTACCAGAGGTTGGCCGTGTCGAGGCGCCAGGCGCGGCGTGCCGCATCGATGGCCCGGTCGGGCAAGGTGTGCAACAGCATTCCGGCCAGTTCGAACCAGGCCGGAGCGTAGGATGAATCGCGTCGGATCGCCTCCCCGAAGAGTTCCCGGGCCCGGGTCGTATCCCCGAAGATGGTGTTTTGCTTGATCCCCTCGGTGTAGAACCACACGCTCGGCAGCGTATCGGAATACCCCGGGGTCGTTGTCCGCAGACTCTTCCCCGAGACGAAGGCCGCCGAGAAGAATGCCACGCAGCAGATCGTGATCACCGGGAGTCGTTTCATGGGCAAGCGGGTTTAGAGCGCCTGGTCGAACTGGTGGAGGAAACGCACGTCGTTCTCGAAGTAGAGGCGCAGGTCCTTGACGCCGTATTTGAGCATGGCGATGCGCTCAACACCCATGCCGAAGGCGAATCCCGAATACTTCTCGGGATCGATATCGTTGGCTTTCAGAACGTTCGGGTCGACCATGCCGCACCCCATGATCTCGAGCCAGCCCGTCCCCTTGCAGACGGCGCAGCCCTTGCCTCCGCAGAGGTTGCACGAGACGTCGACCTCGGCCGAGGGCTCCGTGAAGGGGAAGTACGACGGACGCATGCGGATGGCCGCCTGCTCGCCGAAGATCTCCTTGGCAAAGTAGAGCAGCGACTGCTTCATGTCGGCAAACGAAACCCCCTCGTCGATGTAGAGACCCTCGATCTGGTGGAAGATGCAGTGGGCGCGGTAGGAGATGGCCTCGTTGCGGAAGACGCGGCCCGGGCAGATGACCCGGATCGGCGGCCGCTGGTGCTCCATCGTGCGCACCTGGATCGACGAGGTGTGCGTGCGCAGCAGAATGTCGGGATTCTTCTCGATGAAGAAGGTGTCCTGCATGTCGCGTGCCGGATGTTCGGGCGGGAAGTTCAGGGCCGAGAAGACGTGCCAGTCGTCCTCGATCTCGGGGCCGTCGGCCACGGTATAGCCCAGTCTCGAAAAGACCTCGACGATCTGGTTGCGCACGAGCGTGATCGGGTGGCGCGAGCCGAGGTGTTCGGCCGAGCCCGGGCGCGTCAGGTCACCCGACGAAGAGGTCTGCTCCTCGGCGGCATGCTGCAGCTCCGTGCGCAGCGAGGCGATGCGCTCCGTGGCGGCACTCTTCAGGCGGTTGAGCTGCTGGCCCAGTTCGCGCTTGAACTCCGGAGCCACCGTCTTGAACTCCTCCATCAGGGCGTTCAGTTCGCCCTTTTTGCCCAGAATCCGGATGCGGAACTCCTCGAGTTCCCCGGCTGCCTTGGGTTTGAACTCCTCGACTTGTCGCAGAAGTTCATTGATTTTCTCGATCATATTTTGCGGGTGTTTCTTTTTTGTCTACTTTTGAAGGACATCCTTGTAACGTGCAAAGTTATAAAAAAATTGAGATATGTTGCGTAAAATAGGCTCATTTGTGGCGTTGCTGCTGCTCCTGGGGCTTCGTGCCGAGGCCCGGGGCGGCGTCGGAGTGGTGATGAGCGGAGGCGGTGCCAAGGGCCTTTACCACATCGGCGTACTGGAGGCTCTCGAGCAGAACGGCATCCCGATCGACTACGTGGCCGGGACCTCCATGGGGTCGATCATCGCCGCCATGTACGCTGCCGGGTACGCCCCTGCCGAGATGAGGGCCATCGTCAGTTCGGGCGTGGTCAAGGAGTGGGTCTCGGGACGCATCGATCCCAACCGCTACATGAGTTACTACCGGCAGTTGGGCAGCAACCCTTCGTTTTTTCTGAACGTGCGCGTGAATCTCGGCAATCCGGCCGGCGAACGGCTCCAGTTCCCGACCAGTCTCATCTCCTCGACACAGATCGACCTGGCGCTGATCGATCTCTTTGCCCCGGCCACGGCCGCTTCGGGAGGCGATTTCGACCGCCTGATGGTGCCGTTCCGCTGCGTGGCCAGCGACATGAACCACCGCCGGCCGGTGGTCATGCGCAGCGGCGATCTGGGAGGGGCCGTCCGTTCGTCGATGTCCATTCCGCTGGTCTTCAAGCCCATGGAGATTGATTCGATGCTGCTCTACGACGGCGGTATCTACGACAACTTCCCCTGGCGGCCCCTCGACGAGGAGTTTCATCCCGATCTGATCATTGGGTCGATCTGCACCGGCGGAAATACCCCGCCCAGCGCGGAGAACAGCATCCTCGATCAGGCCTTCATGCTCGCCATGCAGGAGACCGACTATACGCTGCCCGAGGAGCGGAGCGTCACGATTCGGCGTGCCGTGGAGGTTTCGATGCTTGATTTTGACCAGGCCGAGATGATCATGGACCTCGGCTACCTGGATGCCATGGCCGCCATGCCGCAACTGCTCGAAAAGGTTGCCGAACGCCGCGATTCGAGCTGGTATGCCCAACGCCGCGAGGCCTTCCGCAAACGGTCGCCCGAACTGGTCTTCGACAACTACCGCATCGAAGGTTTGCAGCATGATCAGCGCGAATACATCCGTGATTTCCTCCACATGGACCGTCGTACGCCCGGCGTGCAGCGTCCCATGGGTTTCTCCGAGTTGCGCGACAACCTCTTCGAGATTCTGGCCGACGGAAACCTTACGATGGATTTCCCCACGGTCGCCTATGATTCGCTCTCGGGGCGCTACTCCTTTGCCACACGGCTCCACACACGACCCAGCTTCAAGATCACCATCGGCGGAAACGTCTCCTCGACGGCCTTCAACCAGGCCTACATCGGCATGAGTTACCGCTGGATCGGGCGCGTCTCGCAGCAGTTGGGGGCCGAACTCTACCTCGGACCCCTCTACACGTGGGGCTCGCTTGGCGGCCGGACCGATTTCTATGCCATCGAACCGCTCTTCATCGACTACGCCTACAATTTCTCGGTAAGCAACTTCCGCCATGGTTACTTCGGCAATATCTCGCGCATCAACAATGCCGAACAGGTCAAGAGCAGCGAGAGCTTCTTCTCCGTGGGGGTCGGAATGCCGCTCACCCACCGCAGCGTCTTTACCCTGCGCTTCAACGGCGGACACGTCAACTACCGCTACGATGCGGAGGATCTCTTTGCCGACGACACCGATCTGTCGCGTTTCGTCTTCTACGGTCTGCGCGCCGGGCTGGCCCGCAATACGCTCGACAAGTTCCTCTATCCGCGCCGCGGGTCGGAGCTCTACCTCTCGGCCATCTACGTCAACGGTCGCGACAAGTTCAAACCCTGGGATGCCGAGGTCTTCATGTCGCGTGAGCGGAGGCAGTGGTTCGGCGGGCGTTTCACCTGGAACAAGTTCTTCGACATGCCCCAGAGCGGCTGGTTCTCCTTCGGGGTCAACGTCGATGCCGTCTACACCAACCAGCCCGCCTTCTCGACCCAGAGCGCCACGCTGATGGCCATGCCCGAGTATGCACCGATCTCCCATGCGCGGATGATCTTCATGCCCGACTTCCGTTCGGACCGTTTCGTGGCCGGGGGCGTCATGCCCACCTTCGATCTGATGCCCGACTTCTTCTTCCGCACGGGTTTCTACACGATGTTCCGCCGCAAGCGCGACTTCAATCCGTTGGGCGTTCCCGACGAACGCTGGCACTACATTGCCGAGGCGTCGCTGGTCTACCATTCGCCGATCGGGCCCGTCAGTCTCTCGCTGACGAAATACGATCTGAAGAGCTGGAAGAACATGTATCTGACCTTCAACTTCGGATACGCCATTTTCGCTCCCAAAGGCACCTTTTATTGAACCGCGGACTTTTTACGCTTTGTCTCTACAGTGCGGTATTTCAAGGCTCAAAAGGCT
The DNA here is from genome assembly GCF_002161005.1 of Alistipes sp. An116. Taxonomy (NCBI): domain Bacteria; kingdom Pseudomonadati; phylum Bacteroidota; class Bacteroidia; order Bacteroidales; family Rikenellaceae; genus Alistipes; species Alistipes sp. An116. Next base: position 23,178 of record NZ_NFLR01000004.1, on the reverse strand, counting down.
TTGTGGTGCCGTGTTTTCTTGAACCGGACCCTCATTCCGCACTCCACCTTCCGGCGCGGTAGTCCGGCGCGTGAAATGGCTCGGAAACGGCGTGTTTTCTTGAACCGGACCCTCATTCCGCACTCCACCCTCCGGCGCGGTAGTTCAACGGTCCGAAAACCCACAAAAAAACCGTCCGATGAAAGTCGGACGGTTTTTTCATTCGGGTTGGTTTGGGGAGCCCCCACACCGCCTCCGGAGTTACCAGATGATCACGCGCTCCTCCTCGGGCAGGAACATCGCCCCGTCGGTGATGTTGAAGGCGTCGTAGAAGTCCTGGATATTGCGCAGCGTGGCATCGACACGCCACTTGCCCAGCGAGTGTACGTCGAGTTTGGTCAGACGCGCGATCTCCTCATCGCGGATGTTCTGGGCCCAGAGCGTGGCGTAGGCCAGGTAGAAGCGCTGGGCATCGGTGAAGCCGTCGATCGGGGCCGGATGTCCCTTGCCCTCGAGCGAGTTCTGGTAGGCCGTCCAGGCCACGCGCAGACCCCCCTGATCGGCGATGTTCTCTCCCAGGCAGAGGGCTCCGTTGGCATGCAGCGCCGGCTGTCCGTCCTTGGCCGGAAGCACCTCGATGGCGTCGAACTGCTTGACCAGCACCTCCGTCTTGGCCTTGAAGGCTTCGGAATCCTCCTCGCTCCACCAGTTGTTCATGTTGCCGTCCTTGTCGAACTGACGGCCCTGATCGTCGAATCCGTGGGTCATCTCGTGGCCGATCACCACGCCGATGGCTCCGTAGTTGACGGCATCGTCGGCATCCGGGTTGTAGAACGGCGGCTGCAGAATGGCGGCCGGGAAGCAGATCTCGTTGGTCGTCGGGTTGTAGTAGGCGTTTACGGTCTGCGGCGTCATGCCCCACTCGGCGCGATCCACCGGCTTGCCGTATTTCGAGAGGTTGTCCTTCGTGGCCCAGATGCTGGCGTCACGCAGGTTCTCGTAGTAGCTCTTCGCGGGGTCGATCTCGAGCGTCGAGTAGTCCTTCCACTTGTCCGGGTAGCCGATCTTCACGGTGAAGGCGGCCAGTTTCTCCTGCGCCTTGGCCTTCGTGGCGTCCGACATCCAGTCCAGGGCGGCGATGTGCTGCGAGAGCGACGTCTGCAGGTTCTTCACCAGCTGCGTCATGCGCTGCTTGTCCTTCTCGGGGAAGTACTTGGCCACGTACATCTCGCCCACGGCCTCGCCCAGCAGTCCGTTGGGCACCGACATGGCGCGTTTCCAGCGGGGTTTCTGCTCCTGCTGGCCCGACATCGTGCGGCCGTAGAACTCGAACGAGGCGGTCTGGAAGTCGTCGCTCAGCGACGAGGCGCCGCCGTTGATGATCTGCGCGGCCAGGTAGTGGCGGATCTTTTCGAGCGGAAGCGTCTTGAGCATCTCGTTGACGCGCGCCATGACGCGCTTCTGCTCCACGATCAGCCGGTCGACCTGCTCCAGACCCATGCCCTTGAAGTAGACGTCCCAGTCCAGCGCGTCGTACGTCCGGGCGAACTCCTCGCGCGTCATCGGGTTGTACTGCGCCGGGATGTCGCGCTGTTCGACGTTCGAGAAGAAGACTTCGGCCAGCGAATCCTCGATCTCCAGCGCATCGGCTGCGGCCGTGGCGGCTGCCTCGGCCTCATAGCCGCACAGCGTGAAGAGTTTGACCAGATAGGCCTTGTAGGCCTCCTTGATTTTGGCGTTCTCCGGGGCCACGTAGTAGTCGCGGTCGCCCATCGAGATGCCCGACTGGCCGACGTAGAGCGTATTGACGTTGCTGTCCATCAGGTCGGCCATCACGCCGATGCCGAAGAAGGGATTGCCCAGTGCCATGTGGATCCGGGCCAGCAGGTCGGGAAGCTGGGCGCGGTCGGTCAGACCCTCGACCATCTGCAGGTCGGAGGCCAGCGGTGCGGCCCCTTCGGCGTTCAGACGCACGGAGTCGAGTCCCATCTTGTAGAGGTCCGAGATCTTCTGCTCGACGCTCCCCTTCACGGCCTCGGTTTTGGCCATGGCCTGGAAGAGTTCGTTGATGCGTTTTTCGTTGTTCTCGTGCAGGACGTCGAACGATCCGTAGCGCGAGAATTCGGGTTTGAGCGGGTTGTTCTTCTGCCAGCCGCCCGTGGCATACTGGTAGAAGTCGGCGTTCGGGGCTATCGACAGGTCGAAGTTGTTGAGGTCGATGGCCGGAACCTTGTTGCTGTTATTGTTTTGACAGGCTGCCATACAGGCGACGGTTGCTGCTAAAAGAATGATACGTTTCATATCGTTGTGTTCGGGTTTTCGATGAGAAACGGAGACTTCCGGAGTTCCGGAAATCTCCGCTTCAGGATTGCGTATTTGTCGCTCCGTTCTATTCGCGGATGGCCTCTACGCCGGGCAGCGTGCCGAACTCGATGTACTCGAGCAGGGCGCCGCCGCCGGTCGAGATGTAGGATACCTGGTCGGCCAGACCGAACTTGTTGATGCAGGCTACCGAGTCACCGCCGCCGATGAGCGAGTAGGCGCCCTTCTTCGTAGCCTCGGCGATGGCCAGAGCCACCTCCTTCGAACCCGTGGCGAACTTGTCGATCTCGAAGACGCCTACCGGGCCGTTCCACAGGATGGTCTTGCAGCCCAGGATGTGCTCGCGGAAGATCTTCTTGCCTTCGTCGGCAATGTCGACACCCTCCCAGCCGTCGGGGATGTTGTCGGCCGGAGCCGTCGAGGTGTTGGCGTCGGCCGAGAAGGCGTCGGCGATCAGCGCATCGGGCGACATGACGAGCTGTACGCCCTTCTTCTTGGCCAGTTCGAGGATCTCCAGCGCTACGGGGAACATGTCGGGCTCGCAGATCGAGTTGCCGACCTTGCCGCCCTGGGCTGCGGCGAACGTGTAGGTCATGCCGCCGCCGATGACGATCGAGTCAACCTTCTCGATCAGCGACTTGATGACGCCGATCTTGGTCGAAACCTTCGAACCGCCGATGATGGCGCAGAACGGGTGCTGCGGAGCCTCCATGAGCGACGAGATGGCCTTGACCTCCTTCTCCATCAGGTAGCCGAACATCTTGTCGTTGGGGAAGTACTTGGCGATCAGGTAGGTCGAAGCGTGCTTGCGGTGTGCCGTACCGAAGGCGTCGTTGATGTAGCAGTCGGCATACGAGGCCAGCTTCTTGACGAACTCCTTCTGCGGACCCTCCTTCAGGGCCTTCTTGGCGGCATCCTTTTCCTCCTTGGTGGTGTCCTCGGCCAGACCGCGGGGTTTGCCCTCCTCCTCGGCGTAGAAGCGCAGGTTTTCCAGCAGCATCACTTCGCCCGGCTTGAGGTTCTTGGCCATCTCGGCGGCCTTCTCACCCATGCAGTCGCCGGCGAACTGAACCTTTACGCCCAGGTTCTTCTCGATGGCGGGGATGATCTGCTCGAGCGAATATTTCGGATCGGGGTTCTTCTTCGGGCGACCCATGTGCGACATGAGGATCACCGAACCGCCTTCGGCCAGGACCTTCTTGATCGTCGGCATGGCGGCACGGATACGCGTGTCGTCGGTTACCTCGCCCTTCTCGTTGAGGGGCACATTGAAATCCACGCGGATGATCGCGCGTTTGCCTTTGAAATCGTAAGTGTCAATCGAGTTCATAGCTCCTTGATTTTAAGTATTTTGTAGAAATCTTACTCTTTTTCGTGATCCGGCCGGCGGCAACCGCCTTCCGAATCCGCGACAAAATTAGAAAAAATTTTCAGGAAAACTGTTATTCGGATAACAGAAAAAAGGGGTTTTCCTGAAGAAAGCCTTCGTTTTCGGGCGGCGCGGCGGGTTTTTCGTCGCCGGAGGGCCTTTTCCGGCGGGTCAGTATTTGTACCGCACCCACTTGGCGAGCTCCTTCAGGGTCGGTTTCTTGCCGTACATGAAGATGCCCACGCGGTAGATCTTGGCCGCCAGCCAGACCATTCCCACGAACGAGGCGTAGAGCACCGCCAGCGAGAGGCCGATCTCCCACCAGGGGATGTCGTAGGGGATGCGCGCCATCATCACGACGGGCGACGTGAAGGGAATGATCGAGAACCAGAACGAGAGCTGCGAATTGGGGTCCTCGATGACGGCCAGCATGGCCAGCAGGGCGAGGATGATCGGCAGCGTGATGGGCATCTGCAGCTGCGAGGCGTCCTGGATGTTGTCGACGGCCGACCCCACGGCGGCGAACATCGCCGAGTAGAGCAGGTAGCCCCCCACGACGAACAGCAGCAGACAGCCGAAGATCTTGAGCATGTAGCCCAGATCGGTCATTGTGGCCAGAGCCTGCATCATCTCGGGATCCAGACCGCTCATCGAGGCGGCGTCGGGCATCCCCTGCTGCATGGCCTGCACCCCGGCCAGCGCATCGGCGGGCAGCAGTCGGGGCATCACGACCCCTCCGACCACCGTCACGAGAAGCCCCCACAGCAGGATCTGCACCACGGCGACGGCCGCCACGCCGAGAATCTTGCCCATCATCAGGTCGAAGGGCCTTACCGACGAGACCATCACCTCCAGCACGCGGCTGTTCTTCTCCTCGATGACCGACTGCATGACCATCGAGCCGTAGGTCAGCAGGAAGATGTAGAGGATGAATCCCAACACGTAGCCGATGGCCGTGGCGGCGACCGACGACTGCGCCTGTGTATCCTCCTCCTGCGACTTGTCGTTGCGGAAGGTTTTCATCGTGACCGTGGTCTTCACCTCCGCGAGGATCCGGTCGAGATCCTTGATGTCGTAGGCCTTGAGCTTTTCGGTCTCGAGGATCTTGGCGATCTGGTCGGTGATGTCGGTTTCGAGCGAAAGCGATGTCGAGGCGTTGGCGTAGAGCTGCACGTCGTTCGGGTTGGTGAGGATGTCCCGACCGATGCACAGCACGCCGAAGAGGTCGGTCAGCTCCCGGCGGGCCGTTTCGGGGGACAGGTCGGTCGGCTCGAAGCGGATCCCGTCGCTGCTTTCGAGGTGCGGGGCCACCACGCCGCTGTCGTCGATGACGGCGATGTGCTTCTGTTCCCCGCGCGAGTACTTCATGATGAGGGCCGGGGCGGCCATCAGCGCAATCATCAGGATCGGGGTGATGAGCGTCGAGAGAATGAAGGTCTTTTTGCGGACGCGTTCGTTGAATTCGCGCTGGATGATCAGCAGTATGTTGGATCGGGCCATGGTGTGTTTCGTATTTTTGGGTGGATCGTTCGGATCAGAGGGTGCCGTTGACGGCGCGGATGAAGATGTCGTTCATCGAGGGGATCAGTTCGCGGAACGAGCGCAGGTCGACCGCCTCGTTCACGGCCGCAATGACGCCGCGCACCTCGTCGTCGCCGGCCACATGGAGCTTCAGCGTCCGGTAGAGGGACTCCTCCCCTTCGGCGCCGTCGAGGATCTCGCAACGCCCCTCGACGGCGCGGCGCAGCGCCGCCTCGTCACCGCGGAAGGCCACTTCGAAGAGGTTCGAACCGTGGCGGCGGCGGATCTCGTCGACGCGTCCCGAGAGGATGTTCTTCGAACGGTTGATCAGCGTGATGTGGTCGCAGATCTCCTCCACGGACGACATGTTGTGGGTCGAGAAGATCACCGTGGCCCCCTCGTCGCGCAGGCGGAGGATCTGCTCCTTGAGCAGGTTGGCGTTGATCGGGTCGAAGCCCGAGAAGGGTTCGTCGAAGATCAGCAGCCGCGGCCGGTGGAGCACCGTGACGATGAACTGCACCTTCTGGGCCATCCCCTTCGAGAGCTCCTCGACGCGCTTGTCCCACCACGCCTCGATGCCGAACCGCTCGAACCACTCCCGCAGGCGCGCCGTCGCCTCGCGGCGCGACAGCCCCTTCAGCCGGGCGAAGAAGAGGGCCTGTTCGCCCACCTTCATCTTCTTGTAGAGACCGCGCTCCTCGGGCAGGTAGCCGATGCGGCGGACATCCTCGGGGGCGATTTCGCGGCCGTCGAAGAGGACGCGGCCGCTGTCGGGAGCCGTAATGCGGTTGATGATGCGGATGAGGGTCGTTTTGCCGGCGCCGTTGGGGCCGAGCAGTCCGTAGACCGATCCTTCGGGGATCGAGAGCGAGACGTCGTCGAGGGCCGTATGTTCGGCGTAGCGTTTCGAGACGTGCTCGACCGTGAGTAAATCCTTCATGTTGATTTGCGTGGCTGTTTTCGGATCGTTATCCCTGCAAATATACGGACAAATCGGAAAGGTCAAAAGATTTTTTATCGTTTTTCGATATGCCACGGGGACTTTCCCCATGCGGTGAGCGGTGGAAAACGGGCCTTGCCCGGCCGGGAAGTTGTCCGTTGGCGGAACTTTCCCTATCTTTGGTGCCGTGAAGGAGTCGAAATTCGTCAAAACCAAGATCGTGGCGGGCTACGTGCTGCTGGTGGCCGTCAGTATCCTCGCCGTCGCCTATGTCTACCGGGCGGTGGTGCGTTTCTCGGCGCCCGATCGGGATTATGCCCTCCTCCATACCAAGCGTACGGCCGTCAACCGCACGCTCTATCACCTCTATCAGGCCGAGAGTTACGGCCAGCTGATGATTGCCGGCTACCTCTCCTACGAGAACCGCTACCGCAGCGAACTGCGCACCGTGCAGGGCTGCATCGACTCGCTGCGTGCGCTGACCGGGCGTGAGGATACCCTGCAGCGGCTGCGGCTGGACAGCATCACGCGGCTGCTCGGGGACAAGGAGCGCCGTACGATGCGTCTGCGGCAGACGATCCGTGCCGGATCCACGGCCGGACTGCTCGACAAGAACATCCGCGAACTGATCGGCCCGCAGACGAGTATCGTGGCCGATACGACCCCCTTGCGACGGCTGCAGCAGGTCTCCGGGCTGTTCGGTGCGCCGGCGGATTCGGGAGAGATGGTCCCGCGCCGCGGGGCCGGCAGGCCGATGCTGCCCGTGGGGGTGGTCCGGGATACCATCGAACTGGTGCTCCAGGCCCTGCAGGACAGCGTCACGAGCAACCGCCTGCTGATCTACGACCGCGCCTGGCAGGAGGGGCTGCGCCTCAGCTACAGCAACGATCTGGTGAACATGAAGATCTACAGCCTGATCCTCGACTTCGAAGCCGAGGATACGGCGTTGCTGATGCGGCGCATCCGTCGTTCGGAGGGGATCCGGCGCCGCGCGTCGCACATCCTGGGCGGGGTGACCGGCGGTTCGATCCTGCTGATGCTCTTCTTCGTGGGGATCCTCTGGCGCGACGTCAACCGCGGGAACCGCTACCGCCGCGAACTCGAACGCGCCAACCGCGAGAAGGAGTCGCTGCTGGCCGCCCGCGAACAGCTGATGCTGGCCATCACGCACGACATCAAGGCTCCGCTGGGGTCGGTGATGGGTTATATCGACCTCCTGTCGCGACTGACCGACGACAAGCGCCAGGAGCTCTATCTGCACAACATGAAGGACTCGTCGGAGCACCTCCTGGCGCTGGTCAACAGCCTGCTGGATTTCTACCGGCTGGATATCAACAAGATCGAGGTCAACCGCGTGGCGTTTTGTCCGGCACAGCTCTTCGAGGCCATCCGGGCGGGATTCGCCGCTTCGGCCGCGGCCCGGGGGCTCGACCTGCGCTTCGAAACCGGTGAGGGGGCCGCCCGCACGGTGGAGGGGGATGCCTTCCACATCCGGCAGATTGCCGACAACCTGTTGTCCAATGCCTTGAAATTCACCGACCGGGGATGGGTGAAACTGCGGGTCGACGTCGTCCGCGGCGAGCTGATCTTCTCGGTGCGCGACACGGGCCGCGGCATCGGCCGCGAGGAGCGCGAACGGATCTTCGGTGAATTCGTCCGGTTGAGTTCGGCCCGCGGGGTCGACGGCTTCGGACTGGGCCTTTCGATCGTCGACCGGCTCGTGAAGCTGCTCGGCGGGCGGATCTCGCTCGAAAGCCGGCCCGGCGAAGGAAGCCGCTTCATCGTGACGTTGCCCGTCCGCGAAACGGGACTGGCGGGCGGGGGCTGTGAGACGGTGAGGGATGCTGCCGCCGGCGCGGAGGCGGATCGGCCCGCGGCGTGTCCGGCCGCGGTGTCGGCCGAAGGGGGCGAATGGCGCGTGCTGCTGGTCGATGACGACCCGCTGCAGCTGGAGATGACGGCGGTGATGTGCCGCCGGGCCGGGATGACGGCCGAAAGCTGCCAGTTCCCCGAATATGTGGGCAAACTCGTCGCCGAGGGCCATTTCGACCTGGTGATGACCGACATACAGATGCCGTCGGCCGACGGATTCACCGTGCTGAAGACCGTACACGGGGTCGATCCCGAACTGCCCGTGGTGGCCGTCTCGGCGCGTGGCGAACTGGATGCGGCCGACCTCACGCAGCGGGGCTTTGCCGGGTGTCTGCGCAAGCCCTTCACCTCGCAGGAGCTCGTCGAGGCGATCCGGGCGGCGGTTCCGGCGGCTTCGGCGGCCGGTCTGACTGCCGGTTCGGAGCGGCATGGCGGTGTCTTGCCGGACGGGACGACGACGCCAACCGCCGCCGCAGCGATTGCCGACGGGACGGAGCTACCGGCTGGCGGGGCGGATTTCCGAGCCCTGACGGCCTACGCCGGCGACGACCGCGAGGCGGCCCGGAGCATCCTGCACTCCTTTGTCGAACAGACGACGGCCAACTTTACGGCCCTCTCCGAGGCGCTCGACCGGCAGGATGCCGCCGCCGTGAAGGCCCTCTCGCACAAGATGCTGCCGATCTTCACGATGCTCCGCGCGCGGGAGATTGCCGAGGAGCTGCGCCGGGCCGAAACCGCCGACGAACCCCTGATCCGCTGTGGCGAACTGCGGCAGACGGCGGCGAAAATCCGCGCTCTGGTCGCAGAAGCGGAAAAAATCTTATCTTTGTAATACGATGAAACGAATTCTGATTGTTGACGATGATATCACCTTTGCGCTGATGCTGCGGACGTGGCTCTCGAAACGCGGTTTCGAGGTGGCGGCCGTATCGACGGTCGCCGCGGCGCGCAAGAGCCTCTCCGAAGAGGCCTTTTCCCTGGTTCTGTGTGATATGCGGCTCCCGGACGAGGATGGGATCTCCCTGCTGCAGTGGATGGCCGGACAGGGCATGACGGCCCCGGTGATCGTCATGACGAGCTATGCCGATATTCAGAACGCCGTGCGCTGCATGAAGCTCGGGGCGCGGGATTACGTGGCCAAACCGGTCAATCCCGACGAACTGCTCAAGAAGATCGGCGAGGCGCTGGAACCCTCCACCGAAGCGGAGCCGGCCGGAAAACCCGCACGCCGCGGCGGCTCCGGCTCCACGTCGGCCGTTGATGCGAAGCGTGCGAAACTCAACTACATCGAGGGGCGCAGCGATGCCTCGCGACGTCTGTACGAGTATATCCGGCTGGTGGCCCCGACCAACATGTCGGTGCTCGTCAACGGCGCCAGCGGTACGGGAAAGGAGCACGTCGCGCAACTCATTCATCAGAACAGCAAACGCGCCGGGAAACCCTTCGTGGCGGTCGATTGCGGCGCCATTCCCCGGGAGTTGGCCGCCTCGGAGTTCTTCGGTCATGTCAAGGGTTCGTTCACCGGTGCGGTGGGCGACAAGAAGGGTGCCTTCGAGCTGGCCGACGGCGGAACGCTCTTCCTCGACGAGGTGGGCAACCTCACCTACGAGACGCAGGTCCAGCTGTTGCGCGCCCTGCAGGAGCGGCGGATCCGTCCCGTGGGCGGGAATCGCGAAATCCCGGTCGATATCCGGCTGGTGGCCGCCACGAACGAGGATCTCGAGGCTGCCATCGTGCGCGGAACGTTCCGCGCCGATCTCTACCACCGCATCAACTCCTTTATGCTGCGGGTCCCCTCGCTGCGCGAACGACGCGAGGATATTCCGCTCTTTGCCGACTTCTTCCTCGACCAGGCCAACCGCGAACTCGACAAACGGATTGTCGGTTTCGATGCGTCGGCCTTGCGGGCGCTGATGGCCTGTGACTGGCCGGGCAACCTGCGCCAACTGAAGAACACGGTGATGTCGGCGACGCTGCTGGCCGCGGGCGAATACATCACTGCCGAAGATCTTCCGCGCGAGATTACCGGGGCGTCGGGACCGGTTCCGAGCTATTCGCTCCACGACCCCGTCACCGAAGAGGAGCAGATCCGGCGGGCGCTGGCTGCGGCGGCCGGCAACAAGTCGCAGGCCGCCAAACTGCTCGGCATCGACCGCAAGACGCTCTACAACAAACTGCATCTGTACGGCATCGAGTGACATCGCGTACCTTTGCCGCTCTTGTTTGCGACCAGGGTTCCGGGGCCGAGCTCCGGAACTTTTCGTTTTTCGGCCCTTTCGGCCGGATTGTGGAAAAATGCCACACCTGCGACCGCTTTTCCACACCTCCGACAAATGGTCCCAGGGTGTCGCCAAAGTTTATTGTTCCTGATAAGCAGCGAGTTGCAATCTTGCTGAATTTTTGGCACCGGGCTTGAACTTCAGGGAGACAGAACGTAACTGAGACACCGTTCACCGAAAAATGATTGTCCAACCTGTTAAAGATTGTGAGTTATGAAAAAGACAATGGTAATGTTGGCAGTGATGATGTTGATGGCTGGAGGTCTGGTAATGGCTCAGGAGCCCGAGAAGCAGGAACCCCCGAAGAAGGATTGCCCGGTGCCCGACGAGCAGCCTGCGCCCGACCAGAAGCCCGAGGAGGAGCCTTCGGCGCCTGATCAGAAACCCGAGGAGGAGCCTTCGACTCCCGATCAGACTCCTGCAGACCCTGTATCGCTGTCGATTGAATAATATTTGATCTGGACGGGCTCGGCGAAGATCCCTTGTGTGGAGAGTGAGCTTGAGAAGGATCGTCGCGGACCTCCGTCCTTTTTAGTTTTCATTTAATTTATTTTTAGTTAAACAATTGTTTGCCTGGTTCCCTGCCTTCGGGCAGGGATTTTTTTGGGTATGGGGTCTGGGATGGACAAGGCCGGTGACCGGGAGGCGGGTTGCCCGGAGCCGATGGCCGGACGGGGAAGGTGCGGTCGTGGCGGAGTGTAGATCCCGGAAGTGGGCGACAGAGTCGGTGGAGGATCAAAAAACAGGCTCCGGACACTCCGAAGCCTGCAGATGGAATGAAACGGTTGTCGGGACGTTCAGACGTCCCGTTTTTTGGTGATGCGCCCGAGATGCTGGCGCAACTGTTCGCTGAACTCCTCGCGGCGGTGCTTCAGGTTGGCCCGCCACCCCTGCCAGCGCGTATAGCGAAGCCTCTTTTCGGGGTAGATGTCCCGGATCGTCACCAGGATGCCCGTCTCCTCCACGCCGCCGAAGTCGGGATTCGACACCGTGTCGAAGACCCGCATCGTCGGCGAGAGATTCATGTAGGCGTTGATCAGCGGCGGAATGTTCTCGTTGAACTCCCGCACCTTCTGGATCAGAATGCGGTAATTCTCCATATAGGTCTCGCCCGAAAAGAGCTCCTCGTAGTAGGGGTCGTCCAGATCGAGCCGGAGCGGGTGAATCCCCTCGACCAGCCCCTCGCGGTCGGGGAAGTAGCGGCGCAGAAACCAGATCAGCGCATTGCGCGCCACAGCCTTGTAGGTGGTGTACATGGTGACCTTGCCGAAGAGGTATTTCGCCTTGGGATTCAGCACGATCAGCGCCCCCAGTCCGTCCCAGAGGTTGTCCAGCGCATAGATGCTCTTCGAGTTGCCGCGCGCCTGGTAGGAGGGCTGGATGAACGAACGCCCCAGTTCGATGGTGCGGGGCAGGTATTTGCGGCGGAAACGCTCGCTGAAGCGGAAGTAGTGCTCCGTGGAGAGGTGGCGCGGATTGGGCGTCGTGCAGATGATAAAGCGGTAGCCGCCGATGATCTCGCGGGCGGCCGGGTCCCAGACGATGAGCTGGTAGTAGCCGTCGGGGGCGAGATCCTCCTCGTCGATGTCGACCTCGTGGCCCGTGCCGCCGCCGGCGCTCCGGAAGGCCACTTCGCGCAGTCGTCCGATTTCGCGCATCAGCGCCGGACACTCCGCAGCCGGGAAGATATAGATTTCGTTGCCGGCCCGATGGGTGTCGCGGACTTTGCGGGCCGGGGTCAGTTCAGCCAGCAGCAGCTCCCGGTCGACGGGTTCGATGATGGGTTCCATGCTTTTCTGTTGCTTTGACGCGGCAAAAATACCACAATTAGCGGGATTTTGCCGGTTCTTTGAGCTTTTTTTCCAGAAAATACGCCTTTTTGCGTACCTCTTCGGCCTGTTCGCGCAGCGAGCCCAGGTGCTGGAGTTCGCTCACCGGAATCGGGTCGCCCACGACGATGCGGAAGTGGCGCCCCTTCTGCGAGAACATCTCGTCGGGAAGCCACAGCATCTCGATGTTGAACTTCACGCCCAGCGCCTTGCGCAGGTGGTAGAGGCGGTAGAAGAAGTTCGACAGACGCCCCTCGACGAAGACCGGGACGATCTGCCGCTGCGAGGCGTAGGCCTTTTTCAGAAAGCTCACCTTCCATTCGGGGTCGGTGACCCGGCCGTTGACCGTCCGCGAGCAGAGCCCTGCCGGGAAGGTCAGGATCGGAAGGTCGCCGAAGAATTCCTCGTCGAACTTGCGGGCATAGGCCGCATTCTGCGCGCCGTGCTTGTTGACCGGGATCCAGAGCGGCCGCAGCGGTTCGAGGTGCATCAACAGGTCGTTGACCACCACGCGGGCATCGCCGAAACGTTCGATCAGCTTGTCGGCCAGCATCATGCCGTCCATGCCTCCGAACGGGTGGTTCGAGACGAAGAGGTAGCGCCCGCGCGGGTCGAGACGTTCGAGCCCCTGCGCGGAGTAGGTGACCTGCCACTCGCGGAAGGCCGCACGGATGAACTCCTGCGGCGGCAGCGTCCAGTAGCTGGCGAGAATGTGGTTGATCTCCCGTTCGTGGATCGTACGGCGGAGCCATCCGACTATCGGGCGGGGAATCCAGCGGGCCGCACGCGGGGCCTTTTCCCGCAGCACGGCGCCGATGTCTATCTGAGGCATGGAGTCTTCGAAAATTTAATCGAACAAATATAGGCATTCTTTTTCAGAAAAGCACTAACTTTACACCCCAAATAGACCTTTGTCAACCGCAATCATGTCTGCCTACCATACACCCGTACTGCTGGAAGAGTCTGTGGCCCTGCTGGGTATCCGTCCCGACGGCATCTACGCTGACCTGACGTTCGGCGGCGGAGGCCATTCGCGCCGCATCCTGGCCGACCTCGGACCCCAGGGGCGGCTCTATGGTTTCGACCAGGACCGCGATACCCGCGAAAACTGCCCCGACGACGCGCGGTTCCACTACGTGGAGAGCAACTTCCGCTTTCTGCGCGGGGCGCTGCGGCTGCGCGGCGTGACCGCGGTTGACGGTATTCTGGCTGATCTGGGGGTCTCGTCCCACCACTTCGACGATCTTGAACGCGGCTTCTCGTTCCGCGGCGACGCCCCGCTCGACATGCGCATGAACCAGCGCGGACGGTTAACGGCCGCCGATGTGGTCAATACCTATCCGAGCGGGGATCTGACCCGCATCCTGGGCGACTGGGGCGAGCTGGAGACTCCGTGGAAGGTGGCCAACTGTCTGGTGAAGGCCCGGGCGGAGGCTCCCCTGACGACCACGGCCGGACTGGTTGCGGCGGTGAAGCCCTGTACGCCGGCCCGGGATCCCTCGAAATTCCTCACGAAACTCTTCCAGGCGCTGCGCATCGAGGTCAACGGCGAGATGGAGGCGCTGAAGATGGCCCTCGAACAGAGTCTGAAGGTCCTCAAACCCGGCGGACGGCTGGTGGTCATCTCCTACCATTCGCTCGAAGACCGGCTGGTGAAGAACTTCCTGCGCAGCGGAAACTTTACGGGCGAGGTCGAAAAGGACTTTTACGGGCGTCCGCTCGCCCCGTTCGAGGCGCTGACCCGCAAGGCCGTCACCCCCTCGGACGAGGAGCTGGCGCGCAATCCCCGATCCCGTTCGGCGAAACTCCGGGCGGCCGTAAAACGCTGACATCATGTATCAGGACCACGAATTCGATCCCATCACTCCCGAGGAGCAGGCCCGGCGCGACGAGGAGGCGGAGTTCGCCCGCCGCGTGCGCCGCGAGGTGCGCCGCATGGAGCGTGGCGAGGTCGACGAGGAGATCCGCGCCGAGGAGGAGGCCGAAGCGGCCGAGGAGGAGGCCAGGCAGGCCGAAGCACGCCGGCGCGAGGCCCGCGAACGCCGCCGACGGTCGAGCACCCTGTGGCAGCTCTTCTCGGGGACGATTCTCGTGCGCCGCGGGGTGTCGCGCTACTACCCCTATCTGCTGACCATCGCCGGGATGTTCTTCCTGAGCATCGTGGTGATGTTCTGGTCGCTGCACCTCGACATGCGCTACACGCGTCTCGAACGCGAGGTGCAGAAGTTGCGCGAACGCTCGATCCGCCTGCAGGAGCAGCGTTTCCAGCGCACGACCCACTCGGCCATCATCGAAGAGCTCCATGCCCGGGGCATCGACCTCTACGACCCGCTCGCACCGGGTGAAATCATCGAAAACTGATCGGCCATGAAGGAGGAACGTTCGAAAGTCAAAAGCGATATCCTGCTGCGGGTGAGGTTGTTGTACGTGCTCTTCATCCTCGCCGGGGCCGTTGTGCTCACCCGGATCGTCTGGGTGCAGCTCTTCAGCCGCGAGGTGGCCTACAACGCCGACCGCCTCTCGAGTCGCATCTTCACCCGCGAGGAGATCAAGGCGCAGCGCGGCAGCATCCTCTCGCGCGACGGCGAACCCCTCGCCACGTCGATCTTCCGCTATCAGGCCGCCTTCGACTTCGCCTCGCCCGGTCTGGATTCGCTCGACACCTTCCGCGAACAGGCCGATTCGCTCTCCAAACTGCTCGCCGCCTTCTTCCGGGACAAATCCGCCTCGGCCTATGCCCGCATGTTCCGCGAGGAGCATGCCCGGCGCTATCGGCTGGTGCGGCCCCGCGATACAACCTGTCTGCGCTCCGAGGGGCGCATCGCCCGCTTCTTCGACCGCCTGCGCGGCGAGGAGTACATCACGCGGCGCATCTACGACACGCTGCGCGACCATACGCCGGTGAACATCTTCCCCCGCGAGGTGGACTATGCCGAATGGGAGGTGCTGCGCCGCTATCCGCTGCTGAACTGGAACATGGGCATGGTCTACACGCTCGTCGAACGCGACGAACGCATCTACCCCCAGGGCGAACTGGCCCGACGGACGATCGGTCTGACGGGCAACCGCGGCAACTACGGCATCGAGGAGGCCTACCGTACGGAGCTGGCCGGCCGCGACGGACAGGCCATCCGGCAGCGCATCGCCCGCGGATTCTACGGCCGCGTGGCCGGGGCCGATCATGTCGATCCGGTCGACGGCTGTGATGTGGTGACGACGCTGGATCTCGATCTGCAGGATGTGGCCGACAAGGCGCTGCGCCGGCAGCTCGAACAGCAGAATGCCGTCTGGGGCACGACGATCGTCATGGAGGTCCATACGGGCGAGATCCTGGCGCTGGCCAACCTCGGGCGCGATCCCGGCGGCGGCTACTCCGAACGCGAGAACTACGCCCTGAGCCGCTCGATGGAGCCCGGATCGACCTTCAAGCTGGCCACGATGCTCACGCTGCTCGACGATGCGCGGATGTCGCCCTCGACCGTCTACGATACCCACAACGGCGATCCGGTGACCGTCGGTCCGGCCCGCAACATCCGCGATTCGCACCGCGGCGACCACGAAATCGACTTCCGGCGGGCCGTGGCCTCGTCGTCGAACGTCTACTTCGCCGAGGCGGTCTGGGACCGCTACGGCATCACGGGCAAGAAGTTCGACTACAGCCGCTACCTCCACGAAACGCTGCATCTGGGTCAGACCGTCGGCCTCGAACGCCTCGGCGAGCGTCAGCCGTCGATCACCACCGACTGGAAGGTCCCCGATCCCGGCGTGATGTTGGTGAAGATGGCCTACGGCTATCGCGTGCGGCTGGCGCCGATTCAGATGATCACCTTCTACAACGCCATCGCCAACGGCGGGAAGATGATCTCGCCGGTGCTGATCCGCGAGCTGCGGCGCGGCGATCGGGTCGAGGAGCGTTTCGAAAGCCGCACGATCGCCTCGTCGATCGCCTCGCGGGCGGCCCTGCACGAGGTGCAGCAGTGTCTGCAGGCGGTCTGCACCGAGGGTACGGCCAGCGCCTTCTTCCGCGACACGACGCGCGTGAGGGTCGCCGCCAAGACCGGTACGGCCCAGATTACCGCCCCGTCGGAGGGCGGCCGCCCCTATCTGGGTTCGATGATCGCCTACTTCCCGGCCGATGCGCCGCGCTATACGGTGCTGACGACCATCGAGACCCGCGCCCAGCCGGGCAAGGCCTATTACGGAGGTCCGTTGGCGGGTCCCGTCGTCAAACGCATGGTCGACTACATCTACAACCGCGGCAACGACTGGTACGGAAGGGTCGAGGCGGACGGTCCGCGCCGCTATCCCGACCGCATCAAGGGGGGTGACATCGCCCAGATCCGTCGTGTGGCCGGCAAGTTCTCGCCCCGCACCGAGTGTGAGGAGCGTCGGGGATGGGGCCGTACGCGCGTCGACAGCCTCTCGCGGGTGGTGGTCACGGCGATCGACGAGACGCCCGGCGTGATGCCCGACGTGAGGGGCATGGGGCTGAAGGATGCCCTCTTCCTGCTCGAAAGCCGCGGCCTGCGGGTCCGCTTCTCGGGCCAGGGGGCCGTCATACAGCAAACGATTCCCGCCGGATCCCGCATCACTCCGGGGACGGCGGTAACCATAACGTTGAAATAGAGAGATGAAGAAAATTTCGGAACTGATACGTCATACGCCCGTCGTGGCGGTGACGGGTGATCCCGAAACCGCGGTCGGGGGGCTGACCTACGACTCGCGGCACGTGAACCCCGGCGACTGCTTCTTCGCCATCCGGGGCACGCAGAGCGACGGCCACGACTATATCCCGATGGCCGTCGAACGGGGAGCTGCGGCGGTGGTCTGCGAGCGGTGCCCCGAGGAGCCGGCTGCCGGCGTCGTCTATGTCGTGGTGGGGGATTCGTCGGGGGCGATGGCCGATCTGGCCGCGGCCTTCTACGACTTCCCGAGCCGCGAACTGCGGCTGGTGGGCATCACGGGAACCAACGGCAAGACCACGACCGTCACGCTGCTCTACGACCTGGTGCGCGGTCTGGGCTGCCGTGCCGGACTGATCTCGACGGTCGTCTACCGCATCGACGGACGCGAGATCGAGGCCACGCACACGACGCCCGATCCCATTCGCCTGAACGCCATGATGCGTGAGATGGTCGACGCCGGTTGCGAGTACTGCTTCATGGAGTGCTCGTCGCACGCCATCGTCCAGGAGCGCATCCGCGGTCTCGACTTCGCCGGCGGGATCTTCTCGAACATCACCCACGACCATCTGGACTACCACAAGACCTTCGCCGAGTATATCCGGGCCAAGAAGCTCTTCTTCGACCACCTGCCGGCCGGGGCCTTCGCCCTGACGAACGTCGACGACCGCAACGGCCGCGTCATGGTACAGAACACGGCGGCCGCCGTGAGCACCTATTCGCTGCGCGAGATGGCCGATTTCCGCTGCAAGATCCTCGAGATGCACGTCGACGGCATGCTGCTGCGCATCGACGGACAGGAGCTCTGGACGGGGCTCCTCGGGCGGTTCAACGCCTACAACCTGCTGGCCGTCTACGGCGCCGCCGTGCTGCTGGGGCTTGACCGCGCGGAGGTGCTGCGCGTCCTGTCGACGCTCCACCCCGTGAGCGGGCGCTTCGAGATCGTCCGCGCCGCCAACGGCACGGTGGCCGTGGTTGACTACGCCCACACGCCCGATGCACTCGAAAACGTGCTGCGGACGATCGAGGAGCTGCGCCAGCCCTCGCAGCAGCTGCTGGTCGTATGCGGCTGCGGCGGCGACCGCGACCGCACGAAACGTCCCGAGATGGCGCAGATCGCCGTCCGCTACGCCACGACGGCCATCTTTACGTCGGACAACCCGCGCCACGAGTCGCCCGAGGCGATTCTCGACGAGATGGTGGCCGGCCTGCAGCCCGGCACGCGCTACGTGCGCATCACGGACCGCGCCGAGGCCATCCGCACGGCGGTGCTGATGAGCCGTCCGGGCGATCTGATCCTCATCGCCGGCAAGGGCCACGAAACCTGCCAGATCATCGGCGACGTGAAGCACCACTTTGACGACCGTGAGGAGGTGCGCCGCGCCTTCGGACTCTTGTCTCCGACCGACGGACCCGCCGCCGCGAAATGTTGAAACACTTTGACTTACAGAACATACTGACTCGATAGACATCATGCTTTACCATCTTTTCAAATACCTGGACGAAGCCTACGACCTGCCCGGTTCGGGCATGTTCCAGTACATTTCGTTCCGCGCGGCGGCGGCCATCATCCTCTCGCTGCTGATCGTCATCATCTTCGGCCGGCGGATCATCGACTTCCTCCGCCGGCGCCAGATCGGCGAGGATATCCGCGACCTTGGACTCCAGGGCCAGCTTCAGAAGAAGGGAACCCCGACCATGGGCGGCGTGATCATCCTTGTGGCCATTCTGGTGCCGATGCTGCTCTTCGGCAAACTCGACAACGTCTACGTGCAGCTGCTGCTCGTTTCGACCGTCTGGCTGGGGCTCATCGGCGGTCTGGACGATTACATCAAGGTCTTCCGCCACCGCAAGGAGGGGCTCAAGGGGCGTTTCAAAATCGTCGGACAGGTCGGGCTGGGCATCATCGTCGGAACGACCATGTGGCTCTCGCCCCAGATCGTCGTCCGCGACAAGGTGACGCAGCCCGTGCAGACGGTCTACATGAATCCCGACGGTTCGGTCATCGAGAGCGTCCAGCGCAACGTCGTGCTGAGCTCCGAGAGCCTCAAAACCACCCAGACGACCATCCCCTTCGTCAAGAACAACGAGTTCGACTACGGCTGGCTCACCGGAGGCAACGAGACGGCCACCTGGCTGCTCTACGTGCTGGTGGCGATCCTTGTCGTCACGGCCGTCTCGAACGGCGCCAACCTCACGGACGGTCTCGACGGACTGGTGACGGGCGTCTCGGTCCCGATCGTGGCGGTACTTGGCGTGCTGGCCTATCTCTCGGGCCACATCGTCTATGCCGACTACCTCAATATCATGTACATCCCGGACAGCGGCGAGCTGGTGGTCTATGCCGCGGCACTCGTCGGAGCGCTGGTCGGCTTCCTCTGGTACAACTCCTTCCCGGCGCAGATCTTCATGGGCGATACGGGCTCGCTGACGATCGGCGGCGTGATGGCCGTCTTCGCCCTCTGCATCCGCAAGGAGCTGCTGCTGCCGATTCTGTGCGGCGTCTTCCTGGTCGAGAGCCTCTCGGTGATGCTGCAGGTCAGCTGGTTCAAGTACACCAAGCACAAGTACGGCGAGGGACATCGCCTGCTGCTCATGTCCCCGATCCACCACCACTACCAGAAAAAAGGCATCTTCGAGACGAAGATCGTCACCCGCTTCTGGATCATCTCGCTGCTGCTGGCAGCCATTACGCTGGTTACGTTGAAGATTCGATAATCCCGATATCATGAAAAACATTGTCGTACTGGGCGGAGGCATCAGCGGCTACGGCTCCGCGATCCTCGCCCGCAAGAAGGGCTTCGGAGTCTTCCTCTCCGATGCCGGAAAGATTGCCGACCGTTTCCGGGCCAAACTCGACGAGTGGCAGGTCCCCTACGAGGAGGGCGGACATACCGAGGAGCGCATCCTCGCCGCCACGGAGGTCGTCAAGTCGCCGGGGATTCCCGATTCGGCTCCCATCGTGCGCAAGATCCGCGAGGCGGGCATCCCGCTAATCTCCGAGATGGAGTTCGCCGGCCGCTACATGGGCCGCGCCAAGTGCATCTGCATCACCGGCTCGAACGGCAAGACCACCACCACGTCGATTATCTACAAGATCCTGCGCGACGCGGGCTACAACGTCGCCCTGGGAGGCAACATCGGCGAGAGTTTCGCCTATTCGGTCGCCACGGGCAACTACGACTGGTATGTGCTGGAGCTGAGTTCGTTCCAGCTGGACGGCATGTACAAGTTCCGTGCCCACATCGGCGTGCTGATGAACATCACGCCCGACCATCTGGACCGCTACGACCACTGCTTCCAGAACTACATCGACGCCAAGATGCGCATTACGCAGAACATGACCTCGCGCGACTGGTTCATCTATTCGGGCGACGACGAGGTGATCCGCGAGCAGCTGCCGAAGTACGACCTGCGGATGCGCCAGCTCCCCTTCATGGCCCACAGCGCCGTGGCCAGCGGGGCGGGCGACGCTTTCCTGTGCGACGGCAAGTTTACGGCCGCAGTCGGTCGGCACGCCGTGGAGATCGACACCGCAAAGCTGCAGATCAAGGGGCTGCATAACGCCTACAACGCCATGGCCGCTTCGCTGGCGGCACTGGCCGCCGGGGTTGCGCCGACGAAGATCCGCCGCTCGCTCTACGACTTCGCACCGGTCGAGCACCGGCTCGAACCCGTGCTCGAAAAGGATGGCGTGCTGTGGATCAACGACTCGAAGGCGACGAACGTCGACTCGGTCTTCTACGCCCTGGAGAGCATGACGCGTCCCGTGGTGTGGATCGCCGGCGGGACGGACAAGGGCAACGACTACGAACCGCTCAAGAAGTTCGCCCGCGAGAAGGTCCATACGCTGGTCTGCATGGGGTTGGACAACGCCAAACTGGTGCGTGAGTTCACCGGCGTCATCCCCGAGATCGTCTCGACCGATTCGCTCGATGCGGCCCTCACGGCCTGCAAGCGGGCGGCCCGTCCGGGTGACGTGGTGCTGCTCTCGCCGGCCTGCGCCAGCTTCGATCTGTTCCACAACTACGAACAACGCGGCGAACTCTTCAAGAAGTGGGTCCGCGAGCACGCCTAAACGATGGAGCGCGACGCATACGATGAGCGTACGGCGGCCGAATGGGCCCGTGATGCCGCGCCGCGCGGTGAAGACCGTGCGACGGGACGCACGGCTCCGGCCAGAGGCGCCTTTGCGCGCGATCCGGGGCGTCTGCCCCGCGAGCTGGAGCGCGAAGATGCCTCTGCTTCACGCGGGGAGGATCCGCTGCGGAATGAGGGTCGGACAACCCTTCGCGAAGGCCGCCGGGAGGCTGCCGGAAGGGCTTCGGCCTTGAACGGTATGGAAGCCGGGGCCGCAGACACTGCCGGTGGAGGTATGCGGAGGCGGAGCGGTTCCGCCCGGTCGACGGCCGCAGGGTCCACCGGGGTTGCGGGCTCAGTCGCCGGGGTCGGGGAGGCCGGGAAGAGTCGCTTCCGCCTCTTTACGGGTGACCGCGTGCTGTGGATCATCATTGCGGCGCTGGCGGTCATCTCCGTGCTGGTTGTCTACTCCTCGACGGCCAAGATGGCCTACGACGCCCATACGGCCCGTACGACGGCCCATTTCCTGCGTCAGCAGCTGATGATCCTCATCGTCAGTCTGGGTATCATGATCGCCGTGCAGAAGATCAACTGCCGCGTCTACAACCTCTTTTCGCGCCCGATCTACTATGTCTCGGTGGCGCTGACCGTCGCCGTCTACTTCATCGGCGCCACGACCAACGGCGCCGCCCGCTGGATCCCCCTCGGACCCTTCCAGTTCCAGCCCTCCGAAGCGCTGAAGGTCGCTACGGTGCTCTTCCTGGCGCGTCAGCTGGCCGGCCGGCAGTCGAAGATCGACCGCCTGCGCATCGTCCCGAGCTGGAAGTTCTGGACCTGGCGTTCGTCGGCCCTGCAGCGCAAGATCTGGAAGGAGGGAACATGGCCCATTCTGATGCCCGTGCTGGTGTCGTGTCTGGTGATCTTCCCGGCCCACACCTCTTCGGCCGTGCTGGTCTTTCTGGCCTCGTGGGTGATGATGCTCATCGGGCGCGTGCGCTTCAGCGAACTGATGAAGCTCGTCGGCTGGGCGCTGGCCGGCGTGGTCCTCATCATGGTCCTCAATCTGGGCCGCAGCGAGACCGCCGAAGGACGTGTCTCGACCTGGATCCACCTCTGGACCCAGTCCCAGACCGAAAAGCCCATCGAACACCTCTCCGATACCGAACGCTCGATGATCGCCATCCACAACGGCGGCCTGCTGGGCGAAGGGGCCGGGCAGAGCGCCATGCGCGTGGAGATGATCCACCCCGAAAGCGACTATGCCTATGCCTTCTTCGTCGAGGAGTACGGCATCATTCTGGCCGTGGTGCTGCTGATGCTCTACCTGTGGATCTTCTTCCGGGCGATCGAGATCTTCCGCCGCTGCGGTACGGCCTTCCCGGGGCTGCTGGTGCTGGGTCTGGCCCTGCTGATCACCTGTCAGGCGCTGCTGCACATCATGGTGACGGTCAACCTCATCCCCGAGACGGGGCAGACCCTGCCGCTCATCTCGCGTGGCGGTTCGTCGGTGCTCTTCACCACCATCGCCCTGGGGATGATCCTCAGCGTCAGCCGCCAGAACGACGAGCAGTCGCACGACCGGCCGAAGAACGAGGAGCTGCCTCTCGGCGACTGATGCCGCCGAGAGGCGCGAAGCTGACCCCTCCCCGGAGCGCGGGAGGAAAAACAATTGCAACCATAAAAACAGAAGATTCAATGGACGATATCCGTCTCGACAAATACCTTTGGGCCGTGCGCGTCTTCAAGACCCGCAGTGATGCCGCCGATGCCATCCGCACCAACAAGGTGACGGTCAACGGCTCCTATGCCAAACCCTCGCGCGAGGTGAAGATCGGCGACGTGATCGCCGTGCGCAAGATGCCGGTGACCTACTCCTACAAGGTGCTCGATCTGGTTTCGAGCCGCCAGCCGGCCAAGAATGTCCCCGCCTACTGCCTCAACATCACCCCGCAGGAGGAACTCGACAAGCTGAACGTTCCGCGTGAGACGATCTTCGTCTTCCGCGACCGCGGTACGGGGCGTCCTACCAAGAAGGAGCGCCGTGAGCTCGACACCCTGATGGACGAGGTCTATTACGGCGACGACGAGGAGGAATAGAGGAATAGCCCCCCCCCTGGCCCGGTCTGCAGGACGGGTCGTCGGTCTGTGGGGCAATTGTTATCCCGTGGGGCGGAAACGGCCCGAAACAGGCCTGTAATCGGGCTTCGGTGTCGGTCTTATCGGCTGAATGCGGGGAGTGGGCGTCGTGCGGACGGGGAGCCTTGTTGCCGGGGGGCTGTCAGGGCGCCGTGGAGCCTTGTTGCCG
>NZ_NFLR01000039.1:0-5522 GCF_002161005.1 Alistipes sp. An116 | reverse complement strand
CGGTGATTCGGTTTTGATCATTTCGGCGCAGGAATAAATCGATGTGATGGGTTTTCAGTCGTTTGCGCAACTCCTCTTCGGATGGCGCCTCGTTCAGCGCCTCCTCTACATGATGTAATATCATTTTATGAAGATTGGCGGACTTGATCTTCTCCGGGGAACTTGCCAGAATTGTCTCGACCTTTTTCAAGGAGGCGTCATCTCCCAGGCTGGACGCTTTCAGCGGCGTCACGGGTGCTTTTTCGCCATTCTCATCCAGCACGGTATATACCAAACCGTGGTATGGTTTTCCTGCACGGGTCCCTTGCAGTTCTTCTACACCGATACGATACAGGGCGAGTAGCGCTCTCAATTCACCCATGGTCTGAAACCGATACATGGCGAGTGCCGGTTTAACCACGGCGGCGATCTGATTCTTCAGGTCGCCTCTGTGGTAATCTACGGGTTTGAGTTGCCATAGATTTACCTTTTTTTGTTCTTTCGCCGGATGAAGGTGGTACTTCTTCTCCAACTCCTCGGTCACGGCAACGCTTCGTCTGTTGCGATGGCTGTCATTGATCTTGCGCCCGGTTATATCAACCTGTGTCGTAACAATATGGATGTGAACCCTTTCGATGTCGGTGTGTTTATAGATGATATGAGGTTGGTTTCCCCAACCCATTCCGTCCAGGTATTCTTCGGCCATCGTGATCAGTAGTTCGTCGTCAATCTCATCCTTGGGGTCCGGATTCAGGGAGATATGTACTATGGGCTTTTCAGTCCTGATGCATTCTGGCATCGAGTTGTGAAACTCTTCGGCAGTCTTCATGACATCGTATTTTCCGTCAGGTTCTTCAAATATCAGTTTTGTCGACAATACGGAGGCCTTTCCTTTGTCGACTTTCAACTGATTGTAATTCAGAATACCATATGCATTCTTTCCGGTAGTTATGTTGGCTATCATTTTATCCTAATTTTTGAACTATGGTAAAAATCTTCTCACTGACAGCAATCAAATTGCGTGTTTCATTTTCCAGCTTAAAGAGCATTGCGAGAGCTTTTTTCTGCGAGAAATGGATGTGCATCTGCTTTACAACCTGATTGTAATTGACTCCGATTTTGCGGTATTGAGCTTTGAAGGAGGATAGGATGGTTGCAATTTCAGTCGTACTTCGATCCATTTGGATGACGCGAAATGTTTTGTCAAAGACCTGTCCTTTGATGAAACGAGCCATTGAATGCACCCCGGATTTCTCGAACATGGTCAGGAAACGGGCGTATTCTTCGTCCGTAAATCGGACCATGACGCATCTCTTTGCCGGATCGGCTTTGGGAGGCCTGCCCGGTTTTCCTTGTTTGCTGCGAGAAATTAGGTCTTCCATAGCATTCAATTTTGCATGGAGGAGACGAAGCTCCTCTGTGTTTAATGTAGACCGATATCCAACAGACAACAATGCTATTATTTTGTCCTTCTGACTGTCCGGAGGGAAAGGATCCGATCTCGGTCTGTTTCACAAGGCAAAGTTACCGAGAGGAATCATTGGTTGTATAAGGGTACGCGACGCCAACCACTGCCACACCGACGCCAACCACTGCCACGGACAGAATATAGCAGGTAGCTGGGGCTGGAATGTTTACGGATTGAGTGTTAAAGACACCCCCGAGAGGCTAAGTTTCCTTTGTCCTATCTGGCCGCAAAATATTTTGCCGAGCATGGTCTTCGCGCGGGAAAAGACCGGAGTTTGTTTTGAGGTGGCTGTTATTTGCAGATGATCCATTCGCCAGAACGCGCGGGGCCGACATGACGAATTACACCCTCACGAGTCAGACGTTGCAAATGGTATTTGACACCATCGGGTGTAATACCTACCAATTTGGCCAGAGCGGCACGTGAAATTCTCGGGTTCCGACCAATCTCATTCAGGATCTGTTTCCGGGTAGAATCTGAAGTGGTTTTTGGGGTAGTTTTGGGTGTAGTTTTCAGGGTAGTATTTTGGGTAGTCAATGTTTCTGCAATTACCCCCAAAATAAACTCGATAAATGGAGTGCAACCCTCTTTTCCTCCGCTGACAGCAATTGCCTGATAATATGCCTGCTGGTATTTGTAGACAATATTTTCAATCGGCAGGTTCTTGAAAATCGGGCGCCACCGCGATAAAATCAATGTTTGCCAGAGACGCCCCGTGCGTCCGTTTCCGTCTGCAAAGGGGTGAATGAATTCAAATTCGTAATGAAAGACGCAACTGGCTATCAAAGGGTGCTCTTCAGTCGTTTGCAACCACATGAAGAGATCCTGCATCAAGAAGGGTATCCGGTCCGCATCAGGAGCATAGTGAATTACTTGTTCTCCTGATACCACGCCGGCTCCACTGCGACGAAACTGTCCGGCATCGTCGATCAATCCCGCCTCCATCGTTGCGTGAGCCCGCAACAGGTCTTCCATACGATAGGGGTCCAGTTCATCGAGCAGTTCATATGCCCGGATGGCATTGCGGACCTCCTGCACTTCGTTCAACGGTGCGACAATCGGCTTCCCTTCCAGTACTGCCGTAACCTGCTCTGCCGAAAGTGTATTGCCCTCGATAGCCAGCGTTCCGAGGATGGTCTGGATGCGGTTTACCCGATGCAGCCGCAGATTCTCATGGGCATAATAGCCTCCGATAGCCTCGCTGATTTGTGCAACGAGATGAGTAATTCGCGGAGTAATGGTATAGGGCGGCAGGTACGACATGGTTCAACTCTTATTGGGCAAAGATAGTAAAAAAGGGGGCGTAGTAGCAATCCTGTATGAGGTTTTTTAATACGCTATTTACATTGCGTATGTTCCCTATCTGCACTGTCTTATAGCAGCGATAAGCACGTGAAATCTCATCTTTGCAGCAACAGAGTTGTGGCGTTACATATTTTATTATGGCATTTTGCGGGCGCATTTCTTGCGAGAAAATGGGTCTTAACTTCCGTCAAATCATGGAAATAATTGACAAAATTTCTATGGTATTGAGCATGGATGAAGGCCATTGTGGCGGCTAAATCCTTTGTTTTACGTTGCTTATGTGTATGAAGAAAGGTCGTGTCACGGCCTCGATTTGAGATGGAATAAGCCATTGAATGTTCGTCATATCTCGTGAATACAGTCAGAAAACCAGTGTATTTTTCATCCGAGAATCCAAACATAATATCCCCTCATTTGTCGGAGCAGCCTTTGAAAGTCTGCTCTTTTTTTGTCAGTAGGACGTAATTATGCCTTCCAAGGCTCCCATTTTTGAACGAAGGGTGTCGGAACCCTTCGGCGGTTAAAATCCGGTCTCGGCATATGGGGTGCCCAGTAAAAAACGACGACTTCGGAGGAGTTTTCGTCCCCCTTGCGGGCAAGCTGTTTTGCGTTACGGAAAATATTTCGCGTAACGGAAAACACAGCTTGCTGAGTCCCGAAACATATAATGTTCCGGGGACTCATAAACGGGTCGCATATTCCGTCCCGTTCCCGCTTGTTCGCCGGCCAATCTGAAGAGGCGAACCGTCCGTTCCCGAAGCCGACATTAGGAACAAAATTGCCTTGAAATGGGATGAATAAATCTTGAACTCAAACCATCATGAGATAGTGATGCCAGGAAATCAATACGGATTGAAGTCTTGGCGTCTTGATCTCCAGAAGTCAAGAACCTCTGATGTCCCAAAATCATGAGCTCTTGGACTCGCGAACTCCAGAGGTCAAGAACTCCGGACCTCGGGAGTTCTTGATATCCGGGCTTCATGAAGTCCTGAAATCTGGAACTCAGCCCCTGCTGAAATCTTGGACTCATGGCTTCTTGATCTCTTGGCGTCATGTTCTCTTGACCTCAAGAGCCCTTGATGTCCTGTTTCCCTGAGTTCATGATACCTTGGGTTACGGATCTCTTGTTTCCTTGATCTATTGATGTCTGTAGGGGACTTTATATTATTGAGGGAGCAGAGGTATTAGGGTTGCCGCCATCTCCCTTGTCGGACTGACAATCTCCTTCTTCAGTCCGCCCAAAAGCAGAATGTCAGATTTTCTTTTTGGCACGCCAAAGTGATGTCTCTCAATACGCTATTTTTGACTCTCACCGACGCCAACCTGTGCCACACCGACGCCAACCACTGCCATAGAGCGCGGAAGGTGGAGAAAACGCCTCCGTTGCCCCTATATTCGCTCCCGAAACCTTAAAAGCGAATCATTATGCAAGAACAGAAGAATGAACTTCGGGGTGACAGCCGAACGGCATCCCTCGACTCCGGGACTTTATCGAGAAAAGCCGCCAACTACGAGCGACTTTTCCTGCAGCCGGTCAAGACCGCAGCTCTCCACGGCAAGGCCATTTATGTCCGTCCGGAGTTTCACCAACGGATCCAGCGAATCGTGCGACTCCTCGACAATGACAAAATCTCGATGTACAGTTATCTGGACCGGGTGCTGGAACACCACTTCGCAACCTTCGACGAGGAAATCACGGCTTGGTGTCGCAATCGGTTTCAGGCTCTTTCCCGGGATCTTAAAACGACGCTGCCATGGGAATAGTCAATGTAGAATCCCGAACCTTTGAGCGGATGCTTGCGCGGTTCGAGAAGTTCGCCCGACGGATGGACACGCTCTGCCATGCGCACCGCATCGGCGAGCCGGAGTCGTGGCTGGACAACCAGCAGGTCTGCCAGCTGCTGAATATCTCAAAACGGACGTTGCAGACGCTTCGCGGCAACGGGTCGCTCTCCTACACGCAGATCAACCACAAGATCTACTATCGGGCAAAAGATGTGCGGTCGTTCCTTGCGGTGCTGGAAGCGCGACGCAAGCACGATCAGAAGCGCAGAAACGGGGTATAAACGGCGGGAGCCGGATCGTGGCACTCGAGGTGAGGCCAGAACGGATCTCGCATCAAACAGACGGAAAATGGGCAATGAATTGATTACGGAGCATGACGAGCGGATCCGCTCGTACTTCCAGGCGCTGGAGCGTCTTTCCAAGGCTTTGGAGACGTTGTTCTCGAAGCGTAAGTCTTCGTTGGATGGTGAGAGCTTCTATACGGATGAGGAGCTTTCGCAGCGGCTGAAGATCAGCCGCCGGAGTTTGCAAGATTACCGCAACCAGGGACGGATTCCCTACATCAAGTTGGGCGGCAAGATTCTCTACCGCTCCTCGGATATCGAACGGATGTTGGAGGAGGGTTATCGCAACGAATTTCGGTAGACAAGGGACAAAGAGAACAGACAAAGAATACGGGGAGGCGAGGAGGCTGGGGCATACAGAGAATAGAAAAGGAGCACGAGCAACCGACCTTTCACGATACCACCGTCCATAGTTTTTCTCCTTTTTATCGGTAGCATCTCCAAAAACGGGCCGGAGCGAATACGACAACCTTTTTTCCTGGGAGCATCTCCATCTGCGGAGGCCTCTCCTCGGGGAAAAACCCTCGGGGCATGAGGTTGGCATTTCGCTCCGGCCCATTACCTTGCTGCCGGATGAAAAGGAGCCGGGACAAAAACAACGGCCGGTCTCGGGATCTCCGGGAGCCGGCCGTCATCGGGAA
>NZ_NFLR01000038.1:0-6402 GCF_002161005.1 Alistipes sp. An116 | reverse complement strand
ACGCTGGGCGACAACGGCCGCGAGCTGGAGAAGATCTCTGGCCTGATGCGCCGGATCATCGAGCAGGAGGAGTTCTACGTCGATACGATCACCCTCACGGCCTCCTCCTCTCCGGAGGGCCGTTACGCCTTCAACGAGCATCTTTCGCGAGGGCGAGCCGAGGCGCTGAAGCGCTACCTGGTGCGTCACTACGGCCGGGGTATCGACACGCTGCTGACGGTGCGGTGGGTTGCCGAGGCGTGGCCCGAGCTGATGAACCGCATCCGCACGGATCCTGCGCTGACGAACCGCGAGGCGATGCTGGAGCTCCTTTCCGAGGAACGGGATCCGGACCGGCGCGAGCGGCTGCTGCGCGAGCGCTTACCCCGGGAGTACGCCTACCTGAAGGAGGTGATCTACCCGCAGCTCCGCTCCGTGGATTTCCGCTACAACCTCCGCCGCAAGGGGATGGTTAAGGATACGATCCACACCACGGAGCTCGACACGACCTATGCCCGGAGTGTGGAGCTGCTGCAGAGGCGTCAGTACGCCCGGGCCCTCTATATTCTCAACGACTACAACGACCGCAATACGGTGGTGGCGCGCCTCTCGATGGACCACAACGAGCGGGCGCTGGAGTTGCTCTCGACGATGCCGACGGATGCCGTGACGGAGTACCTGCGGGCCATAGCCTGCTCGCGGCTGGGGCGCAAGGCCGAGGGACGTGAACACTTCCTCGAAGCCTGCCGCCGGGATGAACGCATGGAGTACCGGGGGAATCTGGACCCCGAAATTTCGGAACTGTTAAAGGACTAAACACATGAAACGCAAACGCATAATAACGATTCTGACCTACGTTCTTCTGGCCGCAGCCTGGGGCGCGATCTTCGTCTCGCTCTTCACGGCCTGCAACGTCTACGAGGATACGACAATCGAGGTGATCCGATGTCCCGAAATCCGGGATACCATCCAACTCCCGGAGTGGGAACCCCTGGAATAAACAAAGGCTGCGAACTCAATCGCAGCCTTCTTGCGTAAACAGAGAAAGAAGAAGTGAATAAGCAACAAGAAATAAGGCTCGTTTGTTCAGGTTCGGCATTGATAAAGAGCGTTGATCTCTTCGTCCACTTGCCGGACGCGGTGGAAAGTCTTGGATGAAATGCCAAATCGTCGACACACGCTTGTCAGCGTGCAACCTTCGCGCAGCATCTCCACCACCTCGTCACGCCGCTCCAGCAGCATCTTCTGCTTGACGCACGATCCCTTGCGGCGTCCGAGCACCACACCGTCGGCCCGGCGTACGGCCAACGCTTCGCGCGTGCGCATCGAGATGAGGTTGCGCTCGATCTCTGCCACAAGCCCGAAGGCAAAACACAGCACCTTGCTGTTGATCGAGTTGTCGAAGGCATAGCCGTCCTTTGTGCTGTAGAGCTGGATGCCCCGCTCGAGGCAATGGCCCATGATCGACATGATCTCGGTGAGCGTGCGGCTCAGGCGCGACAGTTCGGTAACAATCAATGTGTCACCCCGTTTCATGCGGCGAAGCAGGGCGCCGAGTTTGCGTTTCCGTCCGCTCTTGCGACCGCTCACGACCTCCGTCAGCCAACGGTCGACGGTCAGGTTGTGCCGGGCGGCAAAGCGCAGAATCTCCTCCTGTTGATTTCTCAGATGTTGTTTCTCGGTGCTGATGCGTAAATAGGCTACGGTCATAATCGGGATTTTAGTTGGAATTATGCCGCGAAGGAAAACAAAAAACGGGCTCGAAAGCTCGTTCAGGAGGAAAAACGTTCGTTTAATGGCTTGTAGAAGGATTTGAAAATCCATTTGTAAAAATAGGGCTTTCCGGGCAGTTTTCCAAGAAAAAACGCCAAAAAAAATTCATTTGGGCCGAATGGGAAAATAAACGAACCTTTATTGTCGGATGACGATGAACGCAAATACCTTTTACCAGAAATACGGTCAATACATTGCTCGCGTACAGCAGTATTCGTCGATACGGGAGCAGGATCGCTGGCCCTATATCAACCCCGGTCGGCTGAAAGGTGATCTTGAGGTTACCGATTCCGCACTGTCGCCATACTTCATGCCGTACGGAATCCATTACGACTGGTATCTTTCCGCCGTGCTGTACAGACCGGGGAGGATCACCTATGTACCACTGCCTTATGGGCCGTATCCGGTCATCAGTTTCGAATTTTCGGGCTGTTGGATGGCCAAGATCTGCTTCAGGGGAGTATGGTATGTACTTCACATATCGACCAGCAAAACACCGCAGTACGACTGCAAATCGCAATGGAAGAGCTTCCTTTCACAATACAAAAGCCATATTTCGGCCATTGTCATGTTCCAGCCGACAACGCTTCGTGATCTATTCGATAAATCTATCGACCTGCATGGGAATGGACGTCCTGTAACGTTGGCTGGGCTGATTGCCGAAGATAATGCATGTTATACGTTGGTCTATGATTATATGTCGGCCCGTGTTGTGACCGCGGCAGATGCCCGCACCGATTATATCGGGCGATGTTTCCGGGACCTGCTCTGCAACGAGCCGGATTTGATCCATTATTCGCGACTGTAAACAAACTATCTATTTGTCATGGGAGGATTCTGGAGTAGAGAAAAGAGCAGCACGCAGACTCTGTCGGATCTGATTCGCGGGCTGCAACACTCGGTCAATGCGGCCATGGAGATGGTCGAAACACGTAACGTCGAATTGCTCGGACGTTACTTCTCTCCTGAGGGCGACCCGCTGACCAAGCGGCTCAACGTCGACGGGCAGACGGCCGTCGACGTGCCGCTGATCTCGATCGTCAACCCTTCGACCATCAATATCAAGGAGGTCGAGATGGACTTTTCGGTGCAGATCAACGCCTCGGACCTGCGCTGCAAACAACCGCAGAAGGGGTTTCAGGCCGGAGAGGAACACACCGAGTTCAACAACCGGCTGAAACGCACGAGCCTTGAAATCAGCTTCGACGGACAGAAGGACCTTTCGCGGATGCAGGTGCACATCAAGTTCGAGGCAAAGCCCATCCCCGAAGGGCTGTCGCGCGTGATCGACGAGTACGACAAAACGATCATGCCCTTCACCCGGCAACAAGAACAATAACCCGTTTTAATTTTTACGATTATGGCAAACGAAAACGATGTCTCGGGCAAGTTCTCGGGACTTCCCATTGCGGAACTCATTGCCGCACCGCTTACGGCGGCGTGCGACTCGCAGAAAAGACTGGCGCAGTCGGCCTTCGAATTCATGACCGAGATCGGTTACAGCGACGTGGAGAAGCAGACGCCGCGTCTGTTGAGCTTCCAGCTCGAACGGCCCGTCGAGGGGGCAACCGACACGCAGACCGTGCAGGTCAATGCTCCGTTTCTGGGTCTGGTGCCGCTGCCGGCGCTGCTGATCGACGACGTGCAGGTGGACTTCCAGATGGAAGTGACGACAACCGAAACCTCAAAGGATACCTCCAGCAGCGAGGTTACGACCAACGTCAATTCGAGTTTCAAGTTCGGCTGTTTCGCCAAGGGGTCGGTGAGTGTCAACGGCAAGGTCTCCTCCTCGCGGGAGAACACCCGTTCGACAAACCAGACGGCGAAGTATCAGGTGCATGTCTCGGCACGCCAGCAGGCTCCGACCGAAGGGTTGAGCAAGCTGATGGATATCATGGCCTCGTGTGTCGAGCCGGTCAAGCTTGAGGGAACTGCCGGAGAGTAGTTCCGACTACGGTCGGAATTTTGCGTTCTGGTATTGCCATATGATGTTATGGATATTGTCGAAACCCTTGTTCGTCAGCATAACTGTTTGGTGTTGAGCCGACCGTTCTGCCGTCGAGGCCCCGGAGATGTTCTGCTGCCGATGTACGACACGCAACTGTCGTCTCGTTTCAAAATCAAAACCGTCGATTCACAGACGGGTAGATCTTGTCTGTGTGAAGGTGGTGGGCCGGTTAAAATCAACGATTGCAGCCTGAATGCCGTCATATGGCGCGAAGGTTGTATCAGCATTTATAGTCTGCCGTCGTGTTCCGATGTGATCAGTTTCGACTTTTCGGGATGCGTCATGGCTCTTTTCTGTCTTGACGGCACGTGGTTCTCGGCTCACATTCATATGGGGGGTGCGTGGGATTGTACACTCGAATGGATTAACTTTGTGCAACGTGTATGGTCCCGGATAACGGCATACGGCATGTTTCGTCCGAATGTTGCACTCCTCGCCGAGGCATGTTCGCAGTGCAACCCTTGCATGAGTTCCCAAAACGCTGTGCAGGCGTATCTCTCTATTCCCAAACTCTGGGGAATCATCACCACTACTGGGCAGTTTGTGTCGCTCTGCGTCCGGCCGCTTGATAATTCCTTCCAACGCGTGGAGGTGCTTTCCGTTGAGGAGCTCCGCTTGGGTTTTGATATTTCTCATTATGCTTCGCTCTTGGAGCCGTTCTTGAGTAGAGAGAAGGCAAAGTCCCAATGGGAGCGCTTTTGGAAGAGTCATACGGGGCAACTGCGGTTTGATGCTTTCCGGCAGCCGAAGTCCAAATGTTCATTGATTTGATCTGTTATGAAATACTTTACATGGAAGGAGTGTACGCACTCCGATACGGCCCTCCGTATTTTGTCGGGCTACCGTTGCGAGGCCCTCAACCGGGCTGTCGGAGGCATGCCGAATTCGGCTCACTGCACCGGATACCCCCCCCCGCAACGGCCTCACGACCGACTTCCGCGATTTCTGTCGCGGGTTCTTGGCTGACAGAGCTTTCGATCAACTGATCTCTGAGGACGAGATCCGACAGCTGGAGGCGTTGGGCTGAAAAACAGGAGCAACGGGTTGCCCGTTGCTCCTTGTCTTATCGCAGAATCGGTTTGACGAGATTCTTTTCGAGAATCTTCGCAATCTCGGACATCGGGTAGAGAAACTTCCCGCCGAGGGTCGTGTAGGGGATAATCCGCTCATCGCGGTAGGTCTGCAGCGACCGTTGACTCAGCCCGAAGAGGTTCCGCACCTCCTCGCTGGTGAGGTAGCTCTCCGCATTAAGATGTGAGGGCAGGGTCTCGATCATCGCCTCGATCCGGTCGAGCGCCGCCAGTGCCTTCTCCTGAAGCTCCCTGTACTCCGGAGATCTCCGCGTAATCCACTCTTCCATCATGCCCGGGATTTGACCAGATTGGCATTGAGGATACGCTGGATATCGCTTTCGCGGAAATAAACCTTGTTGCCGATCATCGAGTAGGGGATCTTCCGCTGCCGCCGGTAATATTGCAGCACCCGTTTCGAGACGCGCAGCATGCCGCATACCTCCTCCTGGGTCAGCCAGCCTCCGGGTTTGCGGGGCATGGTCTTCGTGGCCAGGTGGGTTGTTCGGATTTGAATCCGGTTGACGATCGCCTTCAGCTCCTCGAAGGCGGCCGCCTCAATCAGTTTGCATTCCATGGTACACTTTTTTTTAGTTTGCAGGGACTCCGATTCCCGGAACCCGCCCGCAAAATAGGGCGGAATTCCGGAAAAGGTGCCTGGTGTCCTTTGCAGACCTTGCATGGCCGACATCGGCTACAAAGCCATATTTTCAGCAACGACCTCCATGTCGCGCATGATCGACGAGTCGAGAACCTTCGCATAGCGGCGTGTCATGTTGACGTTAGCATGGCCGAGCATCTTGGCGACGTTATCAATCGTCGCACCGCTGGCCAGCGTCAGGGTTGCGAACGTATGACGCGCGGTGTGTGAAAAACTCGTCCAGACGGTATTTTGAAACAAGCGGCAATAAAAACGTAACCGGTTTGGAATGAGGCGATTTTCCATTTTCGGGGAAGCAGTCAACCGCACATCGTAGCGAGACAACCGTTACCATACCGTTACCCGTATCGTTACCACGGCGTCCACAGGTAACCGGTAGCGATTGACAGACCTCCGCACGGCGTTTTATTCTCTGAATCACCGGGTTTTGCATAACGATGAACGCCTTTAGTCACGGTATCTTTGCCCCGAGCAGGGAACCCTAAAAACCAGTCGTTATGAAAGAAGTCAGTTGCAAGGTTTTGCTCTACCTGAAAAGGAGCTCCCAGACCGCTTCGGGTCAGGCCCCGATCATGTGCCGCGTGACGGTCGGCCGATCGATGGTGCAGTTCAGCAGCAAGCTCACCTGTACCCCCGCGCTGTGGAATGTCCGCGAGCGACGCCTCAGCGGCAAGAGCCGCGAAGCCGTGGAGACCAATGCACGGATCGAGAAGCTGCTGCTGCTGGGAATCCATGAGGCTGTCAAGAGCCTCTCGACCCGCCCGGGAGGGTTCGATGCCGAGGCGGTCAAAAGCCAGTATCAGGGCAGTCTGGAGACCCGCATGACCCTTCTCCGCCTGCTGGACCGCTACATCGAAGGACTCCGCAGCCGGGTGGGTATCGACTGCGCCCGAACCACGCTGAGCACCTAC
>NZ_NFLR01000037.1:0-7068 GCF_002161005.1 Alistipes sp. An116 | reverse complement strand
ATCACTCCCAAGTAGTACAAACTAGGTCCGACTTGAGCCAACTTTATACAAGTTGGACCTAGTCGGACCTAATAGTAATATTCTCTGTCAAATCAATACGGTATTCACCGGTTGCTTACTTTAAAAACACGTTTTGTCAGATTTTTATTATCGACTATTTTGCTAACTCAGAATATTGCAAAAGATAAATTCGCTTATATCCCAATTTTGGATTTTACAAGCAATAATGATATTAATTGGAGCAAATCAATCCCGGAAATAGACCAACAACTCTACCTGAAATACCATCTAACTGATAAAGAAATAGCATTCATCGAGAAGATGATAAAGGCAATGTAAAAAATGAGGGCAAGTATCGCATCTTGCCCTCACTACATGCTTACTTGAAGCATAACTAATCTTCATTTAGTTGTTTCCTATCAATACTATCTTTAATTAGAAATACCGTCGTAGGAATCTTCATAAGTTTCAATGTCTTAACACACCTAAGAAGACTTATACGAGAAAATATTGGCAAAGCATCGGATTTCTTTTCTTTCTCCTTTTTTGTAATAATCCCATATGTTACATGATATCGATCATTGTCTATTTTTTCCTCCAAAGAAGGGTTATGCCCTACTAATTCTTTTAATTTATTTTTTGCTTCCGCATTTTGTCGTAAAAGTATCACAGAATTTACGCCTTGATTAAATAAGTGGCTTAAATAGGCCGAACGAGTTGATATCTTGTTGTGTATTAACTCTGCCATATTGTCTTTGACAGCGATTAAATCACATGGTTCTACATTGCGTTGCCCTTGAGGTGCAATAGAGCTTTTATCAAGGCAACGAACATTTTCTGGAGAACGACTTTCTACATCTCTGTTATACTCATCTTCTCTTTTTTGATTACATTCACATAGTATATCATGATTATCAACAAATATAGGATCCAATTCCGTTTTGAGTCGCTCAATAAAGTTTGTATCAATCTCATACCAATTGCCTTCACAAAGATGATACGTTTTATCATCATGTTTACAGTCGAACAACAGGGACTTATAAATCGAAAAGGCTTGTAATAAGTTCTCATTCTCATCTAATATACAGAGCGTATGTTTGCCAAATAATGAGACGTTATCAATATCTACATGGCACTCGTCAAGATATTCTCTATAATTTGAGATATCTACATCATCATATTCTTTAGAATATTTGGTTGCTCCACCATATTTTACCCTGAAATTCGTTGAATAGTCAACAATATCTGGGATTCCTAATGTAAGATCTGAGGATTCCTCTTGAAAAGCAGTCAAAAGTTGTTCCTTGAGGCAACTTGTCAAATCAGGATCTTTTATGGGAGTAATATTGTGTAAATCAGGAAACGCCACTTCATAGTCTCGCCGTGTATAAATTTCAAGCAAGCGGGAACACAATTCCGTTAATTCACCAGCTTCCCACGCCGTGGTAAATCTAAGGCTACTTGAGCCTGTTACATTACGTAATAAATCCTTATATTCCTCTTTTACAGCTCCAGTCAATCGTTTAACAATTGACTCATCAGTGTTAAAATCAAAATAAGTCAAACTGGAAGCACTTGGAATTTGAATGCGCTGCCTTTTAGCCGTCTCGGGCATCAATAAATCCGTTGATTTGATTTTTTCCGGATCTAATGTATTCAAGGTCGTTCTAATCCCGAACTCGTATTCATAAGAATTCTCTCTCAGATTATGATAACTTGCCCCAAATGTTAGAGCAAACCACCTATCTCTAACAGGCAAAAAAACAATTGCACTTACTGATGTTTGGCGTAAGTCTTGGCTTATTCCCCAATATTCTTTCCACCATGGCGATTTTGTTGGATTTTGTCCATAATACATTATTCCGTCTGCTGGAATGCTGGTGCCAGTTTCATTAAGAAGGGTTAAATGATGTCCATCCTTTAATGAGTTGTGTGCATTGAATCCATTTTTTAGAAGATAAACAGAAAAATTTCTACTCTTTGCCATATGATTATATGGATTTAATTTCATTTAATAACTCTATTACCTTATGTATCTCTGAATATGCCTTCAAATCCTCTGGAGATTCCTTGCAGAGTTGGCATAGCTTTTCGGAATTTGACATCGCTCGTTCCAAATCACCATTCTCTGTCAGATATTTGTAGAGGTTAGTGCGTATGAAATATCTTTTTGTTTTTTCATATCCCGGCATGTATTTCTGCAATTCAGGAAGCAGCTGCTCGTAACTCTCATATCGCCGACAAACTACATTAGGCAAGAAATGAAGCAAGAACCAAAATTCCGTACAAGGATTCGTTTCTACGAACATCACTTTTCCGGCATACTTCTTTGCATGATACTTTTTCTTTGCACGCTGATATGACTGCATTTCAGAGGGATACTGTAACAGTCTGTCCATATCAAACAAGCATACGATAAAATCATATTGTTTACTCAAATAGGATTCGACCAATTTCAGAATATGCTTGATGTCGCTATGCTGAGGAAAATCAGGTGCGACCTTGAAAGGATAACGACACGCAACCCTCAAAGAGTCAAAATAAAACCACTCCGTTTCTCCTTCGCCTATGATAGCAATACTTTTTGTTACTGTTCGCCCCATATCATTGGTCGTTTAAGTTAATGTATTGGCTGCCAAGGAACGGCAATTTTACTAACTTCCCTTGCTTGTAGGCATTGTAAGGGGAGAGATTTTTGTGCAATCCCAAAGAAGAAAGGCGCACTATTTGGGTCTCGCCCAATTCGTCTTTATCAGTGAACCATATTGTGTCACGTCGAATGAAATCTTCATTAAGCAGATTAATGTCATGCGTTGTCAGGAGCATTTGAGACGGCCTATTGCTGTTTGCTAAAAATACTTTCAGGAAATAAGCCAGCAGTTCGTAATGAATACTTGTCTCTACTTCGTCAATAGGCATAAACCGATTAGTCTTTAACAAGAAATTCAGAATCACTGCCATTCCCAAAAACCTCATCGTACCATTGGATTCGTATTCTTCAGACAAATCATACACTTTATCGCCTGCCTTATGCTTGAAAGTCAGCGCCGCGTTTGTGATTTTGCCCCTCCTTAGCATTTCGGCTTTGGCCTCTTTGTCAATAGGCGCATTCTGAATCAGTTGTTCCAATTCAGGGGTAATCAACTCTTCTTCTTCGTGCAACACCACATCTTCTATGTTGAAATCGGATGCTTTCAGGAAATTTAAAATGAACTTCTTCAAATCTCCTGTTTCGTCTTTATCCAATCGTGATTTGACATACCCAGAAAGCAACATGCCAGGAGCTAATACATCCTTTACATGGTTGGCAAAGTAATCGTACACATCATTTAACTTTGTCCGTTCCACATTGCTTTTGCCAAACGCGGCAAGCACACTGCAATTATTGATTGTATTCCCGGAAATTACTTCTTGGCTTTTCCGTGACATTTTCAGGCTTGAACCAAACTCAATGGATGTGGAATCTGTCGCGGCATCATAACTGCGATTATACAACTTGGTAGGGCGAATAGAATCATAAACGACCAATGCCTCGGAATGAATATACTTTGCATCTAATTCAAAACTAAGAATATATTTCGATTGGTTGATATAAAATACCATCGACATCTTTGTTGTTTCATTTCTTGAAGTATCGTCCAGCATGAAAGGAACAACTCCCGTTTTCTCATTCCGGTCTTTAGGCATTCTCAAAACCAACATTCTGAAGAACTCAATGGCATTTAATACATTAGTTTTACCGGAAGCGTTGGCACCATAGATGATGCCTACCTTCAGCAATCTAACCCCATCTTTAACCTCATACGAATATTCATCAGACATAAAAGTATCTGATGTGGGTTCAAAACTAATTTTTTGAGCCGATTTAATAGAGAAAAAGTTTTCAACCGAAAAGTTTGCTATCATACTTGTTGTATTTATCTTATTTGTGGCAAAGTTACAAATAAAATCCGATATACGAAAGTTATAAATTAAAATAGTGTAGAAAAATTACGGATATATAAATTAAAAACGCATTTCATGAATTTATATATTGCTAAAATTATGCAGGTAGATTAAGAGATTATTGATAGAAAGCCAAATGAAAGTTGGTATATGGTGCTGAGTTTCCCAAAAAATAGTTATCTTTGCCCTCAGCTAATCACCCCACTTCAAAGCGATGAAGAATATAGAAGTTAGCACGTTACAAATCCATTACCTGTCGCCCAAACAACGCATCGTAACTAATTAAAAGATAATGGGTTGTATTCAGAAAGAATAGTTGTTACTAAATCGTTACCTGTCGGCTGACAGATCTCTGTAAATATCTCTCATTCAGTGGATATATCTGAGACCAATGCCTACTCGTATGCGTGGTCAGATTCTTGCGGATCATGCAGATGTCGGCAATCTCCTTCAGATAGCTGTTCATCTTCTGGTTGCATGGAACGGGCAGCAATACGCCCTTTTTCCGGCAGGTGGGGTGGTCTGCATACTTGCGCAGAATCTCCTGCGGAATATCCAGCAGCGGGATGTTGCACATATTTTTTGTCTTCTGACGGGGTTTGCGAATCCATAGGTTCCCGTTGTTGTCGCGGACGATGTGCTCCGGGGCGAGCTGCTGCACGTCGATGAAGGCCAGCCCCGTGAAGGCGGCGAAGATGAAGACGTCGCGGACCAGCGTCAACCGCTCCAACGGAAACTCCTTGCGGTAGATGGTCTGCAGCTCGTCCATCGTCAGAAACTCCCGGACGACCTCCTTCTCGTGGAAACGAATTCCGAGGAAGGGGGCCTTCGCCATCCAGTCATTGGCGCGGGCCAGATTGGTAATCTTTTTCAGACACTTCATGTAGCGGATGACGGTATTCTGTTGGCATCCCTTCTCCGTATTCAGATAGAAGGCAAAGGCACGGACCAGCTCGCCGTTGACCTCCGCGAGGGGCAGATCCTCCTTCCCGTAACGCTGGCGGATCAACTCAGCCAGATAACGTCGGCAACTCTCGTAGCGACGGACCGTAATCAGCGCATAATCCGTCCCGACCAGCGCCCGGCACTGGTCGTTGTGCTCCTGCATGGTCTCCAACAGCGTGCGGACCTCTTCCGGCTTCTCCTGCCCGAAGAAGAGCTCCTGCAGCAGGTGAGCCGTGACGGGGCGGTTCTGCTGCTCCAGTTCGCAAAAGATTTGATACAATTTGATGCGGGCCTCCTCGATATAGGTGTTCAGGTCGCAGGCGCGACGGCTCTTGCCGCGGGCCGTCTCCTTGGCCTGGCTCCACAGGGCAGGGTCGATGCTCTTGCGGATGTTGTTCTCGACGCGCGTCCCGTTGACGGTGATGCGCATGCAGACGGAGGCCTCTCCGTTTTTCAGCAGCCTGGTCTTCTTGAGGAAGAAAAGACCGGGAGGATTGGTTCGACAAATGTAGGAACCTAGATCCGATTTGGCGTCATGCAAAATATTGCATTTCAGCGAGAAAAGCGCTAATTCGGTGGAGATAAATGGGGTGGTTTTCATCTCCACCGATTGCTCCACCAAAAGGTGCCGAAAACCGCTGTTTTTTGCGCTGCCGGGGAAAAGAGAAAACCCTGATTTCGTTTGGAAATCAGGGTTTTGCAACTTTTTGCTTCTCTTCAAAGTGGTACCACCAGGAATCGAACCGCCGACACAAGGATTTTCAGTCCTTTGCTCTACCAACTGAGCTATGGCACCATCCTGTATGAATATAGATGCTATTCAGTGATTTACGCATAGCCCGTTCGCCCCTTGTTTCTGTCTTTTCGTCGCGGTTTAAACAAGTTGTAAGGTTAATAAATAGAAGAAAAGGGACAAACTTTCGCAAAGGGGCATATTTGAGCTTCTTTGCAAAGTCTGTCCTCGGAAACTGTTAGATGTTTTTGTATTTATACAAACTGTTCCAAATATTTCTCGTTGAAGCCAGCCAGTGAAAAGCGGAACTCTTTCTTGGTTCCATTTTGTGCCGTATAGTTGAACACAATAGTATCACTGTGGATATGCGCTTCAAAAAGATTGAGCGGATATCCGATTGGTGGAATGGTAATTACATTCGGAAATTTTGCGATGTAGGGGCCTTGATTGGACTCTTGAGATGGTAGTGTAAAATTGAATCCTATTTGTAGAAGACCTCTTTTTAGAAAGGAGATTGTAACGGCTTGAGTAGTGTCTATATCGAGTTCAAGGAAGTAGTAGAACTCTATGGGTGTGGGATTATCTTTTCGGCGTCCTACAAAAAGACATATTCCATCAAGATCATAGGATATGGATTTGGCAGTATAGGAGATTTCAATATCATTCAATATCTCTGTGCCCGTTTGTCAATCTGTTATCGGTGTTTTTCTTTTCATTTTAGCTAAAATTTGTATTGTGATTAAATCTTTGATTATGATGTAAATATAGCTAAAATTTATGAATTATGCAAGTAATATAAAAGGACAGACTTGTGCAAAACGGTATAATATAGACCGTCTGCACAAGTCTGTCCTAAAAAATCGAATCAGCCGTTATTCTTCCACAAACAGCCTTTCTTGAATCTTTCTGCCAATATCACACAAATACTGCCCGATATATATAAGATGATTCGTGCCATTTGGCCAAATTTTTCTTGTTCATCTGACAACTTAAAATCGGCTCGTATCTGTTCATACGGTTTCCATTGTTTGTTTGTCAGATTCATATCGACGAGCGCAATACTGGTTGTAGTATTT
This sequence comes from Alistipes sp. An116, assembly GCF_002161005.1. Lineage (NCBI taxonomy): Bacteria > Pseudomonadati > Bacteroidota > Bacteroidia > Bacteroidales > Rikenellaceae > Alistipes > Alistipes sp. An116. The sequence continues at coordinate 369 of NZ_NFLR01000037.1, read as the reverse complement.
TGGGGACTTTGCGTAAATTCTGCGTATTCAGACTCCCAAAGCATGTCGATTTTATGATGCAGTTCAGCTAACAAGGATTCTATCTTATTATCAGAAAGTGCTTGAGAAAAACACTCCCAACCGAATGCTACCAATAATAAAGATAGCCCTATAATTTGAAATTTCTTTGCCATATTTTTAATCTTTCTCCTGCCATGCAGAGACACAGCAGGAGAGATTGTGACATAAGTTTGTCAATTCAGACTATCAGAAATCATATCCGACAATTTGATCGGCATATCTTTTCCATACATCTGCAGTTTTATAATTATTTACAGATGCAGAGGGGACATAAAGAATAAAGTTGTCAGCTATAGAACTAAATGCCGT
>NZ_NFLR01000036.1:0-9243 GCF_002161005.1 Alistipes sp. An116 | reverse complement strand
CGGACCTCTTCCGGCTTCTCCTGCCCGAAGAAGAGCTCCTGCAGCAGGTGAGCCGTGACGGGGCGGTTCTGCTGCTCCAGTTCGCAAAAGATTTGATACAATTTGATGCGGGCCTCCTCAATATAGGTGTTCAGGTTGCAGGCGCGGCGGCTCTTGCCGCGGGCCGTCTCCTTGGCCTGACTCCACAGGGCAGGGTCGATGCTCTTGCGGAGGTTGTTTTCGACGCGCGTCCCGTTGACGGTGATGCGCATGCAGACGGAGGCCTCTCCGTTTTTCAGCAGCCTGGTCTTCTTGAGGAAGAAAAGACCGGGTGGACTGGTTCGACAAATGTAGGAAATCCGACTCGACTTATTGCCATGCAAAATATTGCAGTTCAGCGAGAAAAGTGCGAATTCAGTGGGGATGGATGCGGTGTTTTCCATCTCCACCGATTGTTCCACCAAAAGGTGCCGAAAACCGCTGTTTTTTGCGTTGCCGATAAAAAGAGAAAACCCTGATTTCGTTTGGAAATCAGGGTTTTGCAACTTTTTGCTTCTCTTCAAAGTGGTACCACCAGGAATCGAACTATGCGATCAAGTGCCTGTATCTCTTTGAATTGTACTTCGGCAAAAAGGACTGTCTCCCGCGGTTGCTCCACCGAAAAACTGCACCATTTTGCAGGGTTTCACGGGGTCGATTTCCTACTACGATGCAAAGATAAACTTTTATTTTGAGAAACAAACAGTTGCCCTCCGATTTTGCTCCACCTCGGAAAGGAATCGAATAATTTTAGTTGTTTCCTGATGGCATCTTATGGTTGTTGTTCGCCATTTGGGGCTTCTAAATCCTCATGAAATCGATGCCCCCAAAGCCCTTTTCCCGGTAAAACCCCTTGAAATTCACCTGCTCCAGTCGGCAACCGGTTGTGGCTGTTCGCGGGGGCCATGCGGCTGCGGCGCCCAAACCGAGTAGCCAATGTGTCTCCGTTTTATGAGTACGGTGTCTACCTCACTTTTTCACTGGGGAATCGTTTATGGTATTTACTCCGGATTGTCGTGAATCCGAAATTGCCGCGTAGCTGGTCTGACATGCCTGGACAGATGCTACCTATGTTATCCTGGGTGATGAGGAGGACTTTCTGCTGCGACAATCCCCCCCCCGATGGGGCAAAATAAAACCGGAAACGGTTTTTACGGCAGCGGATGTCCGAAAAGCGATATCATGTTTTTGAATGGTAATAGAGGTCAAAACGTATCATTTATCTGGGCGTCTCATATTATTATTGTGATAATTACATTTGTGTTTCATTGTTTGGCAAATTTCTCAAATATCCATTACGGATGTCATTTGGAATTGTTTTAGAATTCACCAATACTTGCCATTGTTTGTTACATTCAGTACTGTCAATGCCGTTAAATTGTGTTTTAGAGATGCAGGCAGCGAGCTGTCCTCCATAGTAAAGTAAATCGGCTTTTAATTCAGCTGATATGTCTTGGGTCTTTGTAATTCTTTGCGGTAGAGAAGAAAGAATCTCGAATAATATTTTAAGATTTTGTTTTTTAATAATATTAGACTGAATCCATGTTTGAAAGCCGAATAACATATATGTTGTTTCATAATTAAACAGGTAGTGCACTTTTTCAATTGCAGTTTGTACAATCTCTTGGACAGAGAATCGGCCATTAGTTAATCGATGACAGTTTCCTGTAGCAGAGAAAGCATCTATTATCCAATCCTTGTCTGATGATGTTATACCATTTTTCAGGTATTGCTTTATTGTCGCTTTATCGTCATCGGTGAATGTATTCGATTGGGAGATGAAAGACAGATTCACAATTGCTTGAGCCAATGGGTATTGATCTTTCAATGCTATAACTTTCTTGAGTAGTTCTTCTCTTACTCCTTTTTGAATTAAAGAACAGTCGATTCGTTCAATATATCTATTAATATGATTCATTGCTGAATCGAGAAAACGTTTCATTCCGCCCCAAAAAGATTCCGAATCGTGTGTGTCATGGAGCGTCTCAAAGTTAATATTGATAAAATATAGAATTTTTTCAGTAATAAGGTTAATCTGATTCGTTGTTATGTGTTTATAGCAGTCAATGAATTTCACCATATAGTTGTCGAGGTTGCTGATTATAGCAGAAGAATCTGTTATTTTGAAATCCAATTCTTGGAACTTGGCAACTTGGCTATTCAGGTGAGTGATAAATTTATTCTTCCAAATCCGATCTTGATCCGGAATGAGACTTATTCCCAAGAAGGAGATTAGCCGTGTATTAAGCAAATTATCAAAATGTAATAAAATGCTGTGATCTATTTTTTCCCGATATTCTTCAGGTAAGATTGTATGAATGTCAAAAAAACGATTGACTGCAACTCTGCGTATATCTTGAGACTTGTTTGCAAGCCCATTTATTATTATGTCAATAGTTAAATTAGTCCCTTGCCATTTTTCTATTTTGATGTGAGGCTTTGGAATATCACATTTTCGATAGTCGAGCACAATAGGATTTTCCATTATACTCCACCATACTTCTATTGCTTTATCAATCGGAAGAGAGTTATAGCAAGTTGTGAGAAGCTCTGAAAGATTGGCTTGAGACGAGTCATAGATTCTTTGAATGAATTTTATAATTAGAACAATCCTGTCTGCATTCAGCCATACACACAACCGGGCAAGTATGGGTAATACGATATTAATTTCGCGGCTTCTCCATGTAGGTTTATTGCTTGCTTCCATGTTGGGCATCAATACCTCTATCCAAGAATCGAATAATTTTATAGCATCTTTTTCGGAAATATTAAGAATTTTCTGTCGTGAAAGAGTCGTATTGAGTGCATTCTTATCATTTGACTCAACAAGATAAGATAGTGCAACGTCAAGTCCAACTTCTGCAATAAGAGGAAGAGCAAGTTGATTCAGGTTAGAATTATACGTCATTGAATTTGCTCCGATAGGTTGGCCATAAGCTTCAGCTAATAGGTAATAACGTCCTGCTCCGACATATTTTTCGATGTAGCCGCTTGATCCTGAATGCCATGATGTCCCCAATGTTCCGATGTTGAAACCGTGGGAGTGCGTTACGCTAGGCTTTTCTTCGGTTGTTATTTCCTTTTTACATAAATCATAATATCTCCAGAAATGAAAGTTTTCGTCCGTTTTTTTCTTTGTTTGCTTGGAATAACGTTGTATGGAAGACAATCCGAGATTAATGTTTCTGCACTTAACTGATACTCCGATTTACTGTTTGTTATTAATTTCCGGCGAACATTACCCAATGAAACCTCTAAAATATTCGAGGCTTCATCAATTTTGTCTATTTCTTTTAAAATTCGAGATTTCCATAGTGCCCCTCGATAATCATCAGGAGATACTTTCCAAGAATCCAAAATCTTGTTCAGATTTGTAAATTCACAGTGAGAGACAGACCAAAGAGCCTCTTCGTATATAATTCTGTTATGCAGCGCCGTATTGTTTGATGGAATCCGATTACGAACAAGTTGTAAATTATTCTTGAAGTCATCATCATCTGTAATACGATAAATTTGCAATAAAGCAACTGATAAATAATCAACTTTTATTTTGTCTTTAGGGTTGATTGAATCATAATGATTTACTATTTCTTGAATTGCGTTTACATACCATTCCGTATTGATCCAGGATGGCATAAAGGAGATCTGCAAACGCCAAGTGTATTCATAAAGAAACTCCAACTTATCTTTATCATTCAGTTCAGAGAACCTTTGACCCATGAAGGGAAATTCAGTGCGACAATCGCTGAAATCGTTTTCAATTCTGTTTACAGGAAGAATGATCCAACCGGGATACGATTCCCGAATTTCGCGCATTTTGTCTATTGATTCCTTTAATGACTTCTTATTACCGAAGTTTAGTTCTCCGCTCCATTCTTTATTCTCTTGAAATTTATTGCCTACGTAAGAGAGTATAAAATCCATCGCTTCTGCAGGATCTTCTGAAATATCCGCCGTAATAATTGGTTCGACCTTTCTGGATGTGAGCAATTTTATTTCAGAATCATGGGGGCGGGAACCGACGTAAATCATGTAGATTGGAAGCATCTGTTGCCCCATAATATCTCGAAACCATCCCAGCCAACTTAAAAAATTCGGATCATCTCCAGAAAAACCAATGAGACAAAACTGGGTTTCTATCAGGGCTTGTCGAATGGTATTGACAAACTCTGGAAATCGTTCTGGATAGGTTCGGTAATCTTCTTCTGTGATTATAAACGGCCTGTTGTCGGGGAGTGACCCGTGTAGTTTTATTATTCTGGGATGAGGTTGGTAGATAAGTGAATCTTTGGATGTTACTACATTATAATGACGATAGGCTTTTTTGCAGCATCTTCCAACAAAGAGTCATAGTTTGTGGTAAATATATCTCGCCATTGAAGGCTCACTAATTGAATATGTAAGTCGCCTGGGGAGATTGAATCATTGGGCAGCGAATTCTTGATTATTTCGTCAAGAGCGGTTCGTCCTTTGGTACTTTCAATTTGCTGAGCAAGCCGGAGGGCCGATTTAAGACGGAAATCGTGGTCGCTTGGTCTTGAACCATATAAGGCTGTATAAAAATCTTCACATAATTCGCCCCAATCTTTCATGTGAATATCCTCGCCCATTTTGGCGTTCTTGCTAAATCCGGCCCCAACCATTACAGATGCTTTCCCTAAATCGAGAAATGTTCGTAGTTGGTTAAGTTTCATTTTTATCGAAGAATTCAAATTCTTCTCTATTTCCTTATATGTATTCTTCTTCATATTGCAAATATAATAATTTAATAGACACTATGTTAACTTCTTATTATGGATTGTGGCCGGATTTTTAGGATGGCTATTGGAAATAATTCATTTAATTTTCTACCTTTGTAAATGGTTCCGTGCCTCTGCGGACGGATCCAGACATATTTACGAACGTTTCGTTACGTTTTCTTTCGTACTCAAACTTCGCAAACTTGACACGATGAAAGAGATGTGACTGGACGCCTCGTGGACGCATGTATTGTGCCCGCAGGCCTTTGGCTTGCTATGTGCACGATACACGTTTCGCGTGGGCTGTCCGTGTTGCTTATTTCATCGTGGGGCAGCGAAGGCCTGAGTACGGGGTAAGTCAATGCGGCAACCCACGTTTTTTATGGCTTTCGATTACGATTACACGGGCAACCCCGCCCTGCTCGACCGCCGAAAGGTCGCCTTCTTCGCCTCGCGCGTCGTCTCGCCGGCTGTCGAAGAGCAGGCCTTGCGCTGGGCGGAGGCGTGTTGCGCAACCGATTGCGTCGTAATCAGCGGCTTTCAATCCCCACCCGAAAAATCCGTCTTTGGGCTCCTGCTGAAAGCCCGGCATCCGGTGATCTGGGCCCTGGGGCGCGCCCTCTACCGCCGCTATCCGCCTGCCATCGAAAAGGCCCTGGCCGAGCAGCGCATCTTGATCTTTGCCGTCCGCAACGCCCGCCGAACCGGTTGGCAGACAGCCCAAACCCGCAACTACACCATCGCCACGATGGCCGAAGAGAGTGTCTACGCCCTCCGCACAGACGGTCGCCCCAGTTCGCTCAGCGTCCTCTGCGAGTTGGAACTGGGGCGCAAGCCGGTGTGCTGTTTTTGATGGGGGCTGGTCGGCGATCGTCACTCCTCTTGGTTGATAGGCTGCGAATCGGAACAATATTTTTCAATCCGCCGGCCGCTCGCAGCGTTAGGAAATTCGCCAATCTGCGGAAAATTTGATGACATGGCAGTCCAATACGTTTCCTGCAAGAAAACGACCGTCATACCTTGCCGCAGGACCCTCGACGGGGTTTGCCTCAGATTCGTTCGGGAGTCCTCACGGTGAAATGTTCCTGTCTGGCGACCTGACTGTAAGTGCCTAATTTAACATTTCCTCCAGTTGAGCCTCCTCCGTCGGAGTGATCCGCTGCCAGCGGGCGGCAATACGGCCATCTCGGTCGATCAGGATCAGACACGGAATCTGCGTTACTTGATACAAATCCGCCAAATCGGCCTGCTCGGGGAAATAGAGCGCGTCACTATTGACTGATTCGCAACTCAGCACCTGCGGACAATAGTCCAGACCGTGCTCCGTGAGGGCTTTCCGCCAGGCCTGCGGATCGTCATCCACCGAGAGCCCGATGACCTGCAGCCCTCTGTCGGCATATTTCCGGGCAGCCTCGTGGATCGCGGGGGCCGCCTTCAGACACGGCCCGCACCACGAGGCCCAGAAATCGAGCAACACGACCGATTTTCCCACATAATCGGAAAGGCGGACAAGGTTTCCGGATGCGTCGGTGCGGGTGAAATCATAGCCCGGCATTCCGACCTCGAATCCACTGTCTCCCGTGACGAAAGCAAGTTGAATTCCGGCCAGCTCCCGCATGATCCGATTCCCGTCAGTCGTCGGAATCCGGTCATACAGGGCTTTGAGTTCTTGTGGCTCGTGCCGGTTTACCCGTGTTGAGAGATACAGCAGATGAGGGGCAATCGCATAATCCGGATGTTGCGTAATAAATGCCATGCGGAGCGAATCCTCTACGGCCTGTTCCAATTTGAACTCTTGAACGGCCTGCATAAATTGCCTCCACAGAGAATCCCGATTTTCAGAAGAAGCCTGCAACCATCGCTCGTTTAGGCCTATTGCCCGACGATTTTTCTCACATAATCGTTGAGGAACAGCTCCGAGTTGTGCCCGATAATCCCCGATCTCCTTCATCAGGGAGCCTTCCAAGCCGGTAAAATCATAGGGATGCGACCGGTTTATTCGCAGATGCATCTTGTCCGGGACTAGATATAACACAACTTCATCCATATTTTCGAAAGAGAGATAAGCGGGAGTAATTCCCGGGATTTCCCCTTCGAAGCGGATTTTTCCGTCGACCAGGCGGGCTGAATCGGTCTGAACATACCAGGTTCCTTTCCGATTGACCGGGTAGGCGAGAAAGACGAATTCCCCAGACGGAGCTTCAGAAATTTGAATGTCCAATTGAAACCGGTTTTGATGCGACGGCGTGCAGGAAACCGCCAGCATCAGGGTAACAATGCCCCATAAATAATTCATCTTCATATCAGAAATGTTGTTATATCGGAAGATACCCCCCCCCAAAAAAAATCTCGTAGCTTGTAATCTTGTAATTTCACATGCAATTCTTGTCATTGTAAATCATGTGAGTTTATACAGAGGTTCTGCAATCAGAATGGTTTGATTATAATATCGTTCTCAGATTGTCTATCTTTCAAAAAATGTCGTTATATCTGACGTGACTGGTGACCCTCATACAACGAATCCTCCGACGTAATTAAATTATTGTCTCGACCCAAAAATTGAAATCAGATAATTCCAAATGAGTCATAAGTCATTAACTCTTTATATCACATTTAATGATTTCCAGTAACTTGTCAAGCATTGCATCCTGTCCCGAGAGATAATCCCGCGCAACGTATGGGATGGCAATATCCGGCATCAGCACCCCGTTGACTGCTCGGGTATGTTCATCGTATTCCATCGTCGAGACGGAAGCCTCATATAACAAGGAGGAGAACCAAGCCTTTCCAGTCACAGTTTCTCCATAACGAAGGGCATTACGGCAAAGCGGTTCTCCAACCAATGATGCGGAACCGTTGTACTGCAATATATTACAAAGTGAGGCTGCGATGGATGCCGTATTTCTGCTTATTAAAATGTAGATATGCATATCGTCGCCTATATACCATGCAGGGTCTAGTTCAATCGTTTTTACTGTATATCTATCCGGTAACCTGACTGTTTGTCCCATCATCTCCTCCGTGACAAAGTCATAATCGGCTCGTGTCTCCGAAGAAATCCTCAGTTTCTGTGATTTCAAATAGGGAATCGTAGGACGATCGATAAACAGAGACAATAGTTTGTCGAACATATATCCGCTGCCGCCCGTGTTATATCTCAGATCGAGAATGATATTTTTACAGTTCTTGGCTTTAAATTCGGCAATCTTTGATCGCAGCACCTTAATTATTCTCGGATTGAAGAAACGAGAGAATTTAGGCAGCGCAATATAACCACTTTGAGCTGATTCGTATATGCGGATATTACGATCCATTGACTCCTCGATAGCCAGAGATGTGGTAACATTCTGGTATTTCATTCCAGCCGTTGTGATCGTCTGTAATTTATTTCCCCGGATCAGTTGAACTGTATAATCGGTTCGTAGATGTTGAAAATAGTAATTCTGCAGTAGAATTTCGGGCGTAGTATAGCGATCATCATAATTGAATTCGAGTAAGTCAGACGATTTGACGCCATTGATTGAAACAATCATATCGCCTTTATGGAATAGCGGGTTGACAGAGGTATTTACAATCAAGGTATCTTTGACCTGCAACAGGTTAAAGCCAAGTCTCCGTCGTTTTTTCAGAAAGTTCCGTTCTGTTTTGTAGACGCGGCCGTCTATCGGTATTCTGGCAGCTATTCGATAGTGCGGATCGATCTCATGTAGCCAATCGATATAGGGTCTTAGAATATAAAACAGATCCGACGTTAACAGTGTATCTTTCCCCAATTGGGTGTGACGGGCATTGATCTGCTGCAGTAACTTCTCTTTTATGGTCGGTGTCAACAGCGAATCTACGGTGGGATGGATCGCACTGGTCGGCAACTCAGTCCACATGTCTGGATGAAGTGTCCACACGTCCAAGATTGCCAAGGCACTGTTTTTTACAGGGACGGAACGCTGTTCAACGCTCTCAATGTTGGGACTTTCCCCGGGCGTTTGGGTCTGTGCAATATGAATCCATAGTGGTAATAACCACAATAACCACTTCATATTTCAAATGTTTGAAGTGTCTGCCCAAATCCTGTTTAAAGATTCGAATTTGGGCAGACTCAATTAGACGTTAATATCTACTATTTCGGGCCGAAAATGAGAAAATATGTGCCGTTTTCATCGGACCCGATCTTTACCTTTCGCGCTCTTTTCATGCAAGAGACGCAAAAGTCGCCGCCCTTTACCGATTCCATTTCGGCATGGGAAAGGCGCTCAAACTTTGAGCCGTTGATTTCTTCAAAGCGTTTCATAATATGCGGTGTTAAGTTGGTTCCTACATTTTTGAGGATTTTCGGTTTTCTCCTATCGAATTGCGCAATTCGCTATGTCAAGTCATTCGTGTCCGGGAAAAATCCGGACTGGTTATTATAAAGTTTAACAATTAAAACAAAGTAGGTTCGGTAGAACCATCCGGTTCATTGACAATATTGCAGTTAGGTTTACAGAAC
>NZ_NFLR01000035.1:0-9750 GCF_002161005.1 Alistipes sp. An116 | reverse complement strand
CATTCTACGATAGTCTGGCAAAGATAAATTCAAATCGTTGCGCTCGTTTTATCTCTGTAAATTCCTAATCATCAATATTTTCAAAGAACTTTCATGATTTTTTACCGGACACTAGTGATGTCAAGTATTATTTTGCTTTCGAATAATCTCCAATAACTTGTCAAGCATTGCATCCCGTCCCGAGAGGTAATCCCGCGCAACGTACGGAATGGCGATATTCGGCATCAGCACCCCGTCGACGGCGCGTGTATATTCGTTGTATTCGATCGTGGAGATTCCCATCTCCCGGAGCAGGGTTGGCAGCAGTATCCGCCCCGGGACGGTCTCTCCGTACCGGAAATTATGGCGCAGGAGCGGCTCTCCGACCAGTGTTGCGGCCTGGTTGTATTGGAGTATGTTGCAGAAGGTCGCGGCAATGGATCCGGTATTGCGGCTCATCAGCACATAATATTTCATCCCATCCACGAAGAGCTCCGGCTGCAACGGAACCCTGCGCACGATCTCCCCTTCGGGCAAAGCCACGTTCTGCCCCATCTGCTCCCCGGACAGAAAATCGTAGAGCCGTATTGTCGCTCGTGAACAACGAATCCGGGCTCCCCGCAGGTAGTCGATTGCAGGGCGATTTATGAAGAGGGAGAGCAGTTCATCAAACCGATCGCCGTATCCGCCCGGATTCATTCTCAGATCGAGTATGATATGGGTAATGCCCTCGGCTTTACATTTTTTGATCTGCCGGGACAACTCTTTGATCAACCAACTGTTGTTGGGGTAGAACGAGGGAATCGAGATACAGGCACTGGCCGCATCGGGAAAGATTTTGAGGGCCAAAGCCCGCTGCTGTTGCAATTTCAGCACGACACGGCGCTGAATCTCACCAGAAGTCTGCAGGCGGAGCCGTTCGCCCTGGCGCTCGATGTCGAATGCAAACGAATCGACCACGTTGCTGAAGTGGTAATGACGCAGAAGGTTGGCCGGTGTATCGTACCGATCGGGATAGGTGTATTGCTGGAGTGTCTCAACCGGAATCCCGTTGATGGCGAGGATGCGGTCTCCCGGTCGGAAGGCGGCATCGAGCGAGTGGTGGACAATCACCGTATCGTTAATCCGCAGAAGATCAAAGGCCGGGACTCGAAGTTTTCGAGTTTCGCGCATCTCGCTGGCTGGAATCATGGGTTCAATCCGGCAATGGGGATCTTCGGCAAATAGCCAGTCGAAATAGGGCCGATAGACCCAAATCAGATTGGAGGTCAGCAATGTATCCTTTCCGAGCGTCTCGCAGCGACGGTTAATTTCGTCAAGGAGGTGTTGTGTGACATCTGGAGTTAACAGCGAATCGAATGCCGGATGTTCCGGGATTCGGAAGAGCCGATGTCCGATCTCCGATCGGGGTGTCGCCACATCGAAGACCGTAATGGAGCGGCCTGTAACGGGAACCATGCGGCTCTCGCGCAGTTGCAGTTTAGCTTCGAGTGCTGTTAGCGGTTGAGTTGCATTCTGAGCAGGACATGAAGCGGCAGCACCTACCAGCAAAAGAGCAACTAAAAGGTGATATAGCGCGATTCTTTTCTTCATAATCGGTTCATATATTGTAAGGGTTGTTATAGCCCTCATATGGGCTGTAACAACCCGCTAATATTTTCGGACTTCTCCTGTCGAATGGTGCAATTTGCTATTATTTAAAGCTTTGTTCGTTTTGCTCTCGAATGATCTCCAGTAGCTTATTCAACATAGCATCCTGTCCCGAGAGATAATCCCGCGCAACGTATGGGATGGCGATGTCCGGTATTAGTACCCCGTCGACGGCATCAGAATATTCGTCAAATTCGACGGTCGATACGGTAAGATACAATCCGGAAATTCCATAGCGGGCACCTACGGTTTCTCCATATTTCAAAGCATTGTGTCGTAACGGTTCTTCGACTAACAAGGCTGCTCCATTATATTGCATTATATTGCAGGAAGATGCTGCGATAGAACTCGTATCTTTGTCCATCAAAACGTAGAATTGCATCCCTGGAATGTATAATTGTTGATTCAGAGATACCGTTTTATTGGTATATTGACACGGGACTTCAATGACTGATCCGAGCATATCGGCGGTTAGAAAATCATAATCTTGCAAGCTCCACGGGGAAACTTTCAATCGTTTGCCCCTTAAATAGGGAATGGCGGGCTTATTGATGAAAATGGATAACAGTCTGTCAAATGCATGCCCATTACCGCCCAGATTACCCCTCAAATCCAATATGAAAGAGATACATCCTTCTCGCCGAGCCTGCTGAATGGCCGTTCTCAACTTTCTAATCATCAAGTTGTTATTTGGATAAAACTCTCCGATGCGGAAATATCCCGTTTGGGCCTCATGGAAGATCCGGCTTTGAAATTCAGACTGTTGATTCAATTTGAGATATACTTCTTTCCATGGAAGACCGGGTGTATTCATTTCCATCATATTGCCGTTGCGAACCAATTGGATTTTATAATCAAAGGCTGTAACAATTGCATAATGATAATTTGTCAAAAGAGTGAACGGGTATATATCTGTCATCGTAGCAATATTGCAGATATTGTGAGGTAGGAACATTATTGATACGCAGCATTCGATCGCCTTGTCTGAAGAGTGGATCGATTGAACGTTCCACAACAAGTGTATCATTGATGTTGAGTGATAAAAAGCCAAATACAGAGATATTGTCAGCTTTTTTGACATCTGAGAAATGGACAGGTTGTGGTTCTGCCCTTAAATGGGGGTCGATATTTTGCAACCATTGCAGATAAGGACGCAGTACCCAGATTAAATCGGCGCTGCACAGAGAGTCCTTGGATAAACTTTTGTTTCGGAGTGTGACCTGGGCCGATATATATTCTGGAACGGAATCGCTGCAAGGATGAGGCAGACCCGCTAATGAGAGGAATTTGGGTATCTCTGTAGCAGGTGTTGCAATATCTGTTATGCTAATTTTACCACTAATTTTTAGTTCCCGAGTTTCCCATAGGGGTGCATGACTGTTCCGATTCTGGTATGCTGCGTTGCCAAACGCAGTGGTGTGATTAAACGTAAGAAGAAAAAATATGGGGACAAAAACAACTATGTATTTTTTCATATCATAACGAGGAAGTTATTCCAATAGGTTATTATTATGTGATCGTGACAAATATATACAAAATAATTTAGATATAATAATATTATCTAAAATCAATTGTTTTACGGTGAATTTTATTGTGTTGAATGGAAGAGATTGCTTCACAAAATGTATTTAAGATAAATATTATATATTTGTGATGGAATGTTTACCGACATCCATGATGACTACCCAATCAGATGTTATGAAATGGAGAAAAGAGTAAGACGGACGAACGCAGAAATAGATAATGCGGTAATGACCGAACTCGAAAAACTGGTCACCCAGTGGGGCTTCGGCAACGTGCTTGTAACGGAATTGATGTCCAATGCCCGTTTGGAACCCCCTGTCTTTTATCGGCGTTATGGATCTATCGACAATCTTTATGACCAACTGGCCCAAAGATATGACTTTTGGATAAACAACACGATAGACACGTCTGAGTTGAACACTTTGGGACCTAAAGTGTTCTTTGCAAAAACCCTGAAAACGCTGTACCGGGAGCTATGCAATAATGCGGTTATGCAGAAATTGTTGCTTTGGGAGATGTCGGCCGACAATGAGACGACTCGGAGAACGGCCCGGATTCGGGATCTGATGAACATGAATCTGGTCGAATATTACGACCTGCTGTTCAAATCCGCTCATATCAACATCAGGAGCATTATCGCCCTTCTGATTTCGGGAGTTTATTACCTGATTCTGCATAGGGAGCGGGCGCCTTTTTGTAAGATCGATTTCGATACGCCCGAAGGAGAAGCGGCCTTTTCGGAGGCGGTGGATACTTTGGTTGAGATGTTGTTCGATCGGATTGAGGCCCACAACGAAAAGCGGGCATGTTACGAACGCATGCTCAAAGACGGAATCAGCCAGAAAAAGGCCTGTCAATACCTGGGGGTTGATATCCATGAATTCGATTGCTGAAAACGGATATCTTCAGGACCATGTCGGAAACGCACTCCTGCATTCTCTGTTTATTCTTCTTGTGTATTGAAATTTATCTGAATTTTACCTGTCTCGTAGCCAATACGCCTCGACTGAAACGTAGACTTGCTTGCTAATGACGCCCCGTTCATGCGCTTTATGCTCCAATTTGGTACATTGCGAGTGCTCTTTTCTGCAAAAAACTGGGGCTAAATCCGCGCTAAAACTCCGTTCTGATTGACTGTAATTCTGCGGAATTGAGTGTGGGTAGATGACAAATACCACTGCTTTAGCCTTCTTTTTATGATGCAAAATATCGAATTACCGGCCTTCAATTTGATGAATCGAGGCCTCAATATACACCAATTTCACAAATATTGTCCGGAATTTTGCGGTCTCAATCGCCGAAAATAACTGTTCTAATTGGGACGGTCGGTCCTTTTCCCTCTTTGAAATTGCAATTTTTCCCTCTATGGTATGCGTTGTTTTTACTAAAGGTGTTCGAAAAACCTTCAATGGCTTAAATTTCGAGTCTGGCCACCGTGGCCCCTGTAAAAAACGACGACTTCGGAGGAGTTTTCCATCCCCTTGCGGGCAAGTTGTTTTGCGTTACGGAAAATATTTCGCGTAACTGAAAACACAGCTTGCCGGGGTCAAAACATGTAATGTTTCTGCTCCCTCCCCCCCCCAAAAAAAAACGGGTCGAACATCACGTCCCGTTCCCACTTGTTCGCCGGCCAATCTGAAGAGGCGAACCACCCGTTCCCGAAGCCGATATTGGGAACAAAACTACACCAAAACGGAATGAATAAATCTTGAACTCAATCCATCATGAAATAGTGATGTCAGGAAATCAATACGGAATGAAGTCTTGGCACCTTGATCTCAAGAAGTCAAGAACCCCTGATGCCCCGAAATCATGAGCTCTTGGACTCGTGAGCTCTTGGCTTCTTGATCTCCTGGCGTCATGTTCTCTTGGCCTCAAGAGCCCTTGATGTCTTGTTCCCCTGAGTTCATGACACCTTGGGTTACGGATCTCTTGTTTCCTTGATCTATTGGTGTCTGTAGGAGACTTTATATTGAGGGAGCAGAGGTATTAGGGTTGCCGCCACCTCCCTTGTCGGACTGGCAATCTCCTTCTTCAGTTCGCCCAAAAGCAGAATGTCAGATTTTCTTTTTGGCACGCCAAAGGAATGTCTTCCAATATGCTATTGGACTCTCACCGACGCCAACCTGTGCCACAGCGACGCCAACCACTGCCATAGAGCGCAGAAGGTGGAGAAAACTCCTTCGTTGCCCCTATATTCGCTCCCGAAACCTTAAAGCGAACTATTATGCAAGAACAAAAGAATGAACTTCGGGGCGACAGTCGAACGGCGCCCCTCGACTCCGGGACTTTATCGAGAAAAGTCTCCAACTACGAGCGCCTCTTCCTGCTGCCGGTCAAAACCGCGGCTCTCCACGGCAAGGCCATTTATGTCCGTCCGGAGTTTCACCAACGGATTCAGCGAATCGTGCGACTCCTCGACAACGACAAAATCTCGATGTACAGCTATCTGGACAGGGTATTGGAACACCACTTCGCAACCTTCGACGACGAAATCACGGCCTGGTGCCGCAATCGGCTCCAGTCGCTTTCCCGGGATCTTAAAACGACACTGCCATGGGAATAGTCAATGTAGAATCACGGACTTTCGAGCGGATGCTCGCGCGGTTCGAGGAGTTCGCCCGACGGGTGGACGCGCTCTGCCATGCGCACCGTATCGGCGAACCGGAGCCGTGGCTGGACAACCAGCAGGTCTGCCAGCTGCTGAATATCTCCAAACGGACGTTGCAGACGCTTCGCGGCAACGGGTCGCTCTCCTATACGCAGATCAACCACAAGATCTACTACCGGGCAGAAGATGTGCGGTCGTTCCTTGCGGTGTTGGAAGCACGACGCAGGCACGAGCAGAAGCGCAGAAACGGAGTATAAACGGCGGAATCCGGATCGTGGCACCTCGGGTGGTGTCGGACCGGATTTCGCATCAAACAGACGGAAAATGGGCAATGAATTGATTTCGGAGCATGACGAGCGGATCCGCTCGTACTTTCAGGCACTGGAGCGTCTTTCCAAAGCGTTGGAGACGTTGTTTTCGAAGCGCAAGTCTTCGTTGGACGGCGAGAGCTTATACGGATGAGGAGCTTTCGCAGCGGCTGAAGATCAGCCGCCGGAGTTTGCAGGATTACCGCAATCAGGGACGGATTCCCTACATCAAGCTGGGCGGCAAGATCCTCTACCGCTCCTCGGATATCGAACGGATGCTGGAGGAGGGTTATCGCAACGAGTTTTGATAGACAAGGGGAAGAACAAGGCTGCAAGACGGAACAGGCAGAAGACGGAAAGAGAGCACGAACAACCGCCCCCTCACGAGATGTAGCCGTTCATAATTTTTCTCCTTTTCATCGGTAGCATCTTCCCAAACGGGCCGGAGCGAATACGACAACCTTTTTCCCGGGGGAGCATCTCCATCTGCGGAGACCTCTCCCGGGGGAAACCCTCGGGGCATGAGGTTGGCATTTCGCTCCGGCCCATTACCTTGCTGCCGGATGAAAAGGAGTGTCATGTGCCACCTATCGGGTATAATAGGGATGATTAAATATAAATTTATACCCGTAAGGGTACAAAATGAAAAATATTTGATATATTTGTACCCAAAGGGGTATAAATCATGAAACAGACATCTCTATCAAACTCGGTCAAGTCGATGCGCCGACAATATCATCTGACACAGGTGGAACTTGCCGAGAAGTCCGGTGTGGGACTGCGTTTTATCCGCGAACTGGAGCAGGGCAAACCGACACTTCGTCTTGACAAGGTCAACCAGATTCTGAATCTGTTTGGCTATGAGGTGGGAGCCGTGCCGATGACTAAAACCGATGAATGATGAAACAGGCTGTTGTATTTTTTCAGGATCGACGGGCCGGCATCCTGACTGAAGACGAGAACGGTTATACATTCGTATATGATACTGGTTATTTGGCTGCACCCGATGCGCAGGCTGTGAGTCTGACCCTTCCGTTGAGCGACCGTCCCTATCGGGATAAAGTGCTGTTTCCGTTTTTTGACGGGTTGATTCCCGAGGGCTGGTTGCTGGATATTGCCGAAAGGAACTGGAAAATCGATGCCCGCGATCGCATGGCCTTGCTTTTGGCCTGCTGTAAGGATTGTATCGGAGCTGTTGGAGTTCAACCTGTAATCACCAGGGAGGAGTAATCGATGGCTGTATGTTTGTATTGTTACGGGGAGTTGACCGCGGGTGAAAAGGATTTCCACAAGCGTTGTTCCAAAAAAATATTCGGGACGTCGTGTTCTCCCGAACTGCCCTATACGCGCGAAAACTTGATAGATCTTGCCCGACAGGTAATTTGTAGCCAGACGACACTTACGGGGGTACAGGCAAAATTGTCGCTCGATATTCTCAAGGGTGGACGAAACGAGGTCGACCGTTTTACGATTGTCGGGCTGTGGGGACGGTATATTCTGAAACCACCAACCGAACGATTCGCCCATTTGCCCGAGTTGGAGGATTTAACGATGCATTTGGCCGAACTGGCCAGAATAAGGGTCGTGCCACACAGCCTGATTCGCTTTGCTGATGGCGAACTGTGCTATATCACACGCCGTATAGACCGCACTTCCCAGGGTGAGAAATTACCCATGGAAGATATGTGCCAGTTGACCGGGCGTCTGACCGAGCACAAATACAAAGGTTCGTACGAACAGATCGACAAGGCCATCCGGAGATTCTCTGCAACCCCCTTGCTGGATCAGGTCAACTTTTGGGAGCAGGTCGTGTTTTCGTGGATCACGGGGAATGCCGACATGCATCTGAAGAACTTCTCGCTTTATAGCGAGACGCCGGGCAAACATCTGCTTACTCCGGCCTACGACATGCTCTCCACAGCGCTGGTCATGCCGGAGGATAACGAGGAGCTGGCGTTGACGCTCAACGGCAAGAAGCGGAAAATCAGGAAAGAGGATTTTATCGCTTCCATGCAGACTGCGGGTCTGGGCGACAAGGTTATAGAAAACATCTTACACAAGTTTCGGAAGTCACAGGATGTCTGGTTCGCATATATGGATCGATCATTCCTTCCGCGAGAGATGAAAGAGGAATACAAAGGGATCATCCGAAACAGGATCAGCCAACTGATATAGTAGATGGAAATATAAATATCTTGCATTATGGAGGTTACAAGAATTATTCATCCTATTGGACAAGGCGCATTTTATACAGAAAGAATATGTTCTAAGGATCAAATATATAATGTTGTTTATGATTGTGGATCTGGAACAAATAAAAACGCACCCAAAAGATTGATACAGGAGATTGCATCAGTCTTTACATCAAATGATGTAGTGGACATTTTATTCGTTTCCCATTTTGACAATGATCACATTAACGGAATTCGTGAGTTAAAAAAAAGGGTGAAAGAAATTAGAAATATAGTTGTTTCCCTTGTAGAGAAGAATGATTATTGGTTCTATTGTATTGAAAATCAAAATTTCATAGCATTTTATGATTCACTTGAAGAAATAGCATCCCATGTATATAGGGTAAAGCCAAATATTGATGCCAGAAGGGAATTCAACGATTCGGTTATTGATCTAACTGAAGGTAAAAGCAAGATTATCGAGAGTGGTACAAAATTATTGAGGAAGACTATTGATTGGTGTTATATCCCATTTAATTATGATCAAAAAGTTCGGCTTGAAAAGTTAAAGGCTGAATTAGCAGGACAAGGTGTGCTTGTAGATATTTTCACATAGGATTGGAGTAAAATTTGGGACTATCAAGATAAAATTAAGAAAGCCTATAAAAAAGTGATTCCAGATGGAGCTAACAAAACGTCTCTTATCGTCTATTCAGGAGGATTAACCAACGAATACAACATAATGCGTCAATATCAATATTGTATGCGTCCGCGTTTCTGTTGTGAGTTTTGTTGCCATCCTTCTTTGGAACATGAAGGTTGTTTGTATTTTGGAGATAATGATGTTAATCAAGGGCCTCTATTAGCTGATTTGAAAAATGCACTTAACCCGATAATTGATCGAATCGGAACAATTCAAATTCCACATCATGGTGCATTAAAGAATTTTAATGTAGATATTCTTAATATCAATAAGAATCAGAAATCATTTTTTGTATCTTTTGGTATACACAATACATATGGTCATCCTTCAATGAGGGTAATAGACGATGTAGTGAGATCCGGTTCGTGCTTATTTGAGGTAACAGGAAATAGAGGTAGTGGTTATATGCAGTTGATATACCCATACTAATTATGTCTGTATTAAGGAACAGCCCGGAGATAAGCATCTCCGGGCTGTTTTGCGAATTTGGCAGGACGCATTCCGCTATCCCAGCTTGGAGATGGCTCTCTCCACCTGCATCATGTCCCGGAGGATGGAGCTGTCGAGAACCCGGGCATAGTGCTGCGTCATCTTGATGTTGGAATAGCCCAGCATCTTGGCCACATTCTCCAGACTGACGCCATTGGTCAGGCAGACAGAGGTTGCATACGAGTGCCTGGCAACATGTGAAAAACATGCCGGAACGGCATTTCGCAACAAGCGGCAACGAGAACGTAACCGGTTTGGAATGAGAAGATTTTCCATTTTTTAGGAAGCAGCCAACCGCATATTATAGCGAGACAA
>NZ_NFLR01000034.1:0-14290 GCF_002161005.1 Alistipes sp. An116 | reverse complement strand
CCATCCGAAGAGGAGTTGCGCAAACGACTGAAAACCCATCACATCGATTTATTCCTGCGCCGAAATGATCAAAACCGAATCACCGGCGTCACATTCATCGATCACGAGAATCGCTGTGTTCTCAATGGTTCCCGTCTCGGGAAAGAGTATTCGGCAAACGCCTTCAACGAAAGGTTCAGCGTCGCAAAGGAGACACGAGAAACCAGCCGCCAAGTCAAGAAAGAATCGAATATCAAACTCAAAAAACGATAAATTGAGACATCGTTATAGTTTGATCGATTCCCATGGAAGTCTTATGGAACAAATCTAAAGGATCAGTAGGCTTTTCCCTTCCAGATATACACTTTTGGAAACATTCCACAAAAAAATCAAACATTAATTCATATTTTCAAAAAAATATTTGGGCCTCTCCATCTTTTCTTCATAGACAATACCAAATCGATCCGTCACCCGAACGATAATCTGCGAATCGCTCCGTTTGGCCTTCGCTCGGAACATATGAATATTACTTACAGCTCGCCAATCATTCGGCCTATGATTAAATTGCTGAGTTTGGTCGCGCAAATACATATAAAGCGGATCTTTTCCCCAAAACTGCTCTACGGCAAGTTCTTGACCATCTTCATAAACCGCAACGCGCCACAAAGGATCCCAATTGAATACATTTACAATTATTTCATTTGCATCTGTTTCTTCACAATACTCCTTAGGAACAGCATTCATGTCATACGCACGGAATTGACTTTTTTCAATCGATAATCCCACTGCCTTATAAAACCACTGAATTTTTTTACCGGAAATCTCAAATATCTGATATCCACTCAATGTTCCATCTGTAGTGATCGGACGAATATCATTCAACTGCCAAGAAATAGCCGAAGCCGAAGCCAACGTATGCTCCGTAATATTATCAGCAATACATATATTGCGATTACGATGGTCATGTCCCGACAAAATATGAACTTCTGAATACGGTTTCAACAAGTCAATCAATACCGATACATCCTGATATTCCGAACTTCTTTTCTCTATAATAGGAATGCCATTCGACAAACCAGAATAACGATAAGCAGGAACATGCATGGAGACAATCAACGGGGTCTCTTTATCAACAAATGACAAATCCTTTTTCAACCATTCAAGTTGGACACTATCAATATAATATTTGTATTTTCGATTGCCAAGCCCAATGATGTTATCCAACATTATATAATGTACATCTCCAATATTCAACGAATAATAAGTAGGACCGATATATTTGCGATAAGCCCGGGACGCTTTCCAATCGACATCCTCATCCGTCAACCCCATAACAGCTGGATCATTATCATGGTTGCCCATCACATGATAAATCATCGTTGGATACTTTTTGAATTCATTTAAATAATTAGGCAACATGAAATTATTCTTATACCACCGATTATCAGTGGTCATATCACCCAAAGAGATCGAGAATTTTTCTCCGGAAGTTTCATTCAATGTTTGAGAAATATCCGGCAAAAATATCGTTCTGAATTGCTTCAAATCTTTAAATACAGCATCCCCTACTAAATGAATATCGGCCATAACGAATAGTTTATACGATTCATTCGGCATGGGCAATAATTCAAAATCCGCATGATCCATCTTTGTTCCTTTTATTGGCAAGCAATGGGCTGGAAGAATTCCGTCTTTCGCTAC
The DNA here is from genome assembly GCF_002161005.1 of Alistipes sp. An116. Classification (NCBI taxonomy): domain Bacteria; kingdom Pseudomonadati; phylum Bacteroidota; class Bacteroidia; order Bacteroidales; family Rikenellaceae; genus Alistipes; species Alistipes sp. An116. The sequence continues at coordinate 12,610 of NZ_NFLR01000034.1, read as the reverse complement.
ACTATAACCCGACGGTATGCTGATAAACACATATTCCATATGTTTATGCGCATTAATAAAATATATTCCTTCCGTATCCGTTTTGACAAGATCGACACCATCGGATATAATTGCACCTTCTACAGGCTTCCCTAAACAAGTTACCCTACCGGATATCGGTACAATCTGTTCGGTGTTGTCCTTTTTTCCTAATACATCTGTGGCACAGGCGTTAACAATATATGCCCCAACAAATAAAAAAAACAGTGCTCCTTTTTTCATTATTGTTCTTGTGTGTTGATTTCTGGTTTTTCCATGATCCAAGCCATATTGAAACGATAATGTATTCCACTGCTGACCAAATGGATCGTATTATCCGGAGTTTGAGTTGCAGCCAAATATCCTAAAGGCTCGGAATTTGTTTCTGTCATCCGAAAATACCCGGTCCAGCCTCGTCCGTCCAATAATCTCGGTATTCCATCCGTAAGCAAGCGCTTCACAGGCCATGTTTTACCCTCATCAAATGAAAGAGCCGCAAACATCCCATATCCAACATATTTTTGACCGGAAGCGCTCTCAAATTCCATCCCTTGACGCTCTTTGTCGCTTGGATGATGAGTAAATGAAATTAGTAATAACGGGCCTTCATTCAATCTTCGCAGAACTAACCGTTGCCCTGAATAAATAGGAAGAAATTCCGTAGCCGAATAGGTCCAGGTTCTTCCCATGTCCGAAGATCGACTGCATGGCATACGCAATCCCGGATGATCGACATCACCCTCTATGTTGTTATTCCTACCTAAAGCCATCAGATCCCCATTATTGAGTTCTACGACTCCGGCATGAATCCCGGCAATCAGGCCGCCCTCATTTCCAGCTTCATATAACGGAATAACCGGATCCGTATAAGGGGTTTGCCAAGTCTTTCCATGATCTTTGCTAACGTGTATGGCCGAACCGCCAAAATGTCCCGGAACGGCATCGCAGGGTTGTACAAAACAGCCGTTACGGGTAATAAATCCTCCCGCAATGACCTGGTTTCTCAGCGTATGTTCAGGAACAATCATACGCGGCCGACTCCATGTCGCTCCATTATCATGGCTTTCTCGAAGTATAATGGCTAAATTCCGCCACCCTCCGAGAGCTTCAATTCCATTTAAATGATATAGGACTCCGTTTTCGTCCCGCAAAAGCGAGGATCCTGTCAAATTCCGATCCGCAACACATAAGAACTCCCGAGGCTTATCCCAACTTTCATGTCCGGCTCGAAGTCGACTGTAAAGAATCACCATTTCCCGTCCAGATTCCTCCTGTGTTGAAAACCAAACAGCCAATAAATCACCATTCGAGCACCATGTGATAGCAGGGCAATGATTATGCCCGAAAAAAGGGACGGAACTCCAATTGTCGGGATCATAAATATAAGGGATCGGTTCCAGAAAGAACGGTTCCTTCCGGGGTTGATGCCATTTAAAAGAGTGCTGAGAGATTGGGGCGACATCGGATTTGGCAGCAGAACCATAGGTCAGAGGCATATCCGTCTCAACGATTCTGAAACCGACAGCATAATTTCTATCCTCAGGAATCATCGCTGAGCGATTAGCCGATCGCAAATATTTTACAGGTGTATTATGGCTTCCTCCACGGGTGACTCGAAATATGCCATCCGAAGGACCGGAGGGATTGATTTGAAAATCAGAACTATAGGGCCCATACCAATCGAGGCACCACTCTTCGACATTTCCGTGCATGTCATACAGTCCCCAGTCATTAGCCGGATACATGGCCGTCCGCAAGGAAACAGGTTTGGGTGTCTGGTTATAAGCTTGTGCTTTATGCTGTTTCGCAGGCAAGCCGTTGGTTCCGGTATTAAAGGGCGTTGTTGTCCCAGCCCGGCAAGCATACTCCCATTCAGCTTCTGTCGGTAGCCTGTAATTTTTTTTCTCTTTTGCGGAGAGCCATTTGCAAAAACCGACAGCATCGTCATAACTAACAAATACCACTGCGTCGTCATCCTCCGTAGAAAATCCGTTTTTACCTCTCAGAGCACGATGAGTCGGATCATATTGTTCATATTGCAAATTCGTAATCTCCGTAGCTGACATTAGGAAGGGTGATTCAATACGCACAAGATGCGCGGGGGCTTCATCACGATCTTCAACAGCGCCATAACCTCTGGACCCCATGATAAATTCGCCAGAATCAATATGAGCCATTTTAATTCCCAATGAATTGACCGAATATTGTGCCCAAAGAGACAATGGTTGAAACAACAGGATACCGATAAAAACAAATCTTGCCATACAATTAATTATTTATACATCAATCGGAGCCAATTCCAGCAATGTGCAAATTCAGTTTTCGACAGAACCATACACAGCCAAAGCCGGACGATTGGAGGTACTTTTCCCAATACGGAATGCCGTATTCTCCCAACCATCCTTACTGCCCCAGGCGTACAAGCGAAAGTATATGCGCGTCTTGGATGGGATGTTTTGTAAATCTGAAATAGTAGAAAGGTCTATGGGTTTTTGTATTTCTCCATCGTTGGATGTCGGTGAAACACAAACAGGATGTCCAACGTTCACATAATTGTCTCCATCCACACTATAAGCAAAAACATACTCCTGTGGGCCATTAGGCTGTATTCTCAAAATGAACTCAATACGATCAAGACTCATTCGATAATTTTTACGGGTTTTCAAAGAAAACTGATAAAACGTTTTCTTACGAACGGCTTCCACAAAAGATTTACACTCCGGCCAAATTCCGGCAAACGAATAGGTTGCTTTCTGACGCTGAACACCGACACCTCTCGTCAATTCAGATCCAAACATATAAGGATCCTCAAATGTTGACATTGCGATTTCCTCATCTCCTCTTGTATCCGGTCCGAATTGCCAGGCAACCAATTGGGCACAAGCGATTCCAGGATAAAGGACCGAGGCAAATATTGCCGCTATAATCCATTTCATGATTCAATGATTTATAAAGCCTCAGCAGGAGGATAGTGAAAGACTCACTAATCCTCTTGCTGAGGGGTAATTTTTCTATTCGCAACGGGTCATACCTTCAATGGTCAAGGCATAAGGTCGTTCCGGAAGACTTTGCCCGATACGGAATGCCGAAGTCGCATTCGTGGCTCCCCAGGCATATACCCGAATAATTATGGGAGATGAGAAACTTTGAATACCTTCCACTTCTTCCAACGACAGTGTCGGTTGTTGTATCCCGTTATTGTCCGTAGTCTTTCCTTCGAACTTGAGTTCTCCGCTCATCGGAACAAAATGTTCACCTTGGTCATCACTATACATCCACATATAATTTTTGGGAGCTTCTGTTTGTACACGTAAAGCAACGTCCAAAGATAATAAAGAAACTTTCGCATTATTTTTGGGAACAATCGAAAATTCATAGTATGAACCATGCTCCATAGCCGCTACTCGATCGATATCGATAGGCCATACGGCGGAAAAAGCATTGGATGCTTGCTGTGCCTCAAGGCCAGGACCTCTACTCAACGTAGAGATCTCCAGGTTTGGATCAACAACCGTAGCATCTCGTGTAAGTCCTGTTGAAATGTTATAACCTGTTAAATCCCAAGCGAGCAAAATATATTTTTCAATGATATCCGAAGCGAACCGAGGCCAAAGCGATATGACCGCTGTTTCACTCTGTTCATAGTCGGCAAATGCAATTCCAATATAAGTTGCAGGCTTCTCCGGAACCGACAGCTCCGACACAGGAGAGTCTGGTTGAGCATAGATAGTTAAAGAGCCTGTTTTATCTTCGACAAACAAACCGCCTTCATATGAAAGATCCGGAGACGAAGGATCTGCCGGTGAGCAATTGGCAATTTTGACCAATACGGATTCATATTCATCCGGAAGAGTCAGCAATGCAGACGCCGTTATCGTCTGAGGTGTAAGCCGATGATCCGAACTTAACACCTTTACGTCGGACTCGCCTACCCCATCAATCATCAAACATCCATTCCCCCTTACGAGGCGTTTGTCCTTGATTTGGAATAGAACGGAATCGCCCAATTTAAGAGTTGAGGCTACATCATCTCCGACACGCAATGCTATTCCACGAGTCTTTGTACGTAACGTGCTCTGGATCGTAATGATTCCATCAGGCATATTGCCGTTCTGATAATCTGCATTCACAACTCCAGCAATCTGTACTCCACCAGATAACTTGTCTTGCGTCAAAACCAGATCACTCCCTTTGTATAATGCTCGGACATCCATGATTGAGATCGTCGGATTCAAAGTTCCTGCAGCCCAATCCGGATTCTCTTTACATGCACTTCCCAAAAGACATGCAATAAAAGAAACGAAACATACTATTCTTTTCATAACCATAATTACTTATTCATTGACACCACTTTGCCACCATACTTTGGTACTGATTTCATCACTGCCTTGCACGGCAACTGCAGCATAATAATTATCCCGGTTAGTAGTCTGCAAGTAAACCGGATAATTCAAGCGCGACGGCAGCTCCTTATTGTTGAGCAAACCCTCTCCTTTAGGCAATATGGGGTACCCAGTTCTTCGACATTCAAACCATTGCTGCAAATCGGTATAAAACAGCGCATAATATTTTTGCAAGTGGATCTTTGCCATTTTATCATCCAAGCCTTCAGCGTCATCCCACTTAATTGCCGGATTATCCAAATAACTGGCCGACACCGTTAAATCCCAAAAATCAAATGCAGCCTCGACCCCATTTTCATAATGCGTTGCGGCATCACCCAAAATATAATTTTTTACAATGGCCTCCGCAAGTAAAAATTCCAATTCCGCATAATTCATCATATTTCCCAATCGAGGATCTGTTTTAAGAGCCACCAAAAAAGTAGATTTTCTTACAACGGACTCTCCGACTGGATAACCGCTCGGAATCCCCGCATATGCCCCTTCATAATCCACCATCCATTTCGACCTGCGCGGATCATTCCACAAGTTCAAATTATCTGCAAAAAATTCACATACGGGATAAACTCGCCAATCTTCATCCCGCATGGAATAAAACGGCGAGATATAAGGAGTTTCACCTGTCCAGCGTAAAACGGCAGAATCGTCATTACTTGCCATAATCGGATAATTGTCGGGATTGGTATCGATCATTTCCGCAAGTTTCGAAGCTACAAACGATTCATTTTTAGCCGAAACACGCATCAGTAACCTTATGTACAATGAATTGGCAAATTTGCGCCATTTCAAAGCATTTCCGCCAAACACAGGATCACATACTACCTGATCCTCGGGTAAATCGACACCGTCGCTCAACAAGGTATTCGCCTGTTCCAGTTTCTTGAAAATTTCCGTATAAACAAACTCCTGCCGATCAAACGCAGGTGTCAGAATCCCGTCCCGTCCCTGACAGGCTTCGGTATAAGGGATGTCACCGTAGGTATCCGTTAACATGGAGAAGACCCAACTTTCGCAGATCAACGATATACCCATATAAGTATTATAGACCTTCTCATTGGCTACGCTGTAAAGCGTTTGAGCGAATGCGTACATATCCTTGAAGTTGGTTATTTCCACATACCACTCGTTCCAAAGATAATCAGCTTCAGACTTCCGAATATCATAACGAAAAATTTTACCTTCCGTATCGCCATAATTTACAGTCACCTGCATCAGTTCATTATTAATACGGCGGCATCTGCTCATATTCGATTTCACAACGCTGGACAACGCCGGCGCAAGCAAAGCTTGAGGCAGCGCCGTTTCACTCGCATTAGGATTCCGGCTAAGCTCCTCGAAATTTCTGGTGCAAGAGCCTGCAATAAGTGTAACGAGCGCAAATAATATTACAATGGCCGGTTTACAATATCGATTCATAAAACACGTTGTTTAAAATTCAATATTCAGTTTTACTCCGAAATTACGGGTTGCCGGGAATTGAGCTATTTCAAACCCCTTGTCAATCGAACCATTATTCAAGGTTCCGAATTCGGGATCAAATGCAGGCCAGTTTGTGATCATAAACAAATCACGCCCATAAATACCTATACTCAATTTCTGCAGACCCAATTTTTTGGAAATTTTTGTAGGGAAAGTATAACCCAGTGTAATCTCCCGAAGTTTCAAAAAGTCCGTGCTATAAATGTTTCCTTCGATATTTTCACGGCCATAATGACGAGTATAATAAGTCCATATTTCCGTTGCAACAACATCGTTTTTACGATACGATCCGTCCGGATTCTGAATTACACCGTCTCCAATGATGCCATTATATCGTCCGGGCAGTGTCCTTTTGAGTTTTCCCTGCTCCATAAGGATTGCTGTAGTTTGCGAATAGCCTTTACCTCCGAACTGTCCGTCAAAAAGAATACTGAAGTTAAATCCTTTGTATTTGAGTTCCGTACCCATCGAGAATTTACCTTTCGGCGTACTGTCACCCAAATAGATCAGGTCTGTATTCAAAAGGGGATATCCATCTTCTCCGTATACGATCTGGCCGTCCGGAGCACGCATGTATCCAGTTCCGTAAATAGCACTCATGCTTTGTCCGACACGAGCCTCCATGGCTCCACGACCCGACAAAGTATTCTGCAGGCGCAAGGCAAACAAATCATCCGTCAGTTCAAGAACCTTGTTTTCATTCATTGAGAATGTGCCGAACAATCTCCAGGTCCATCCGTTTCGGTTACGAATGGGAGTGGCATTGGCTTCGATTTCAAGACCTCTGTTACGGACCAATCCTCCGTTTACCACCTTGTTATCATAACCTGACGACCGATCCAGTGTAGCGGTCAAGATCTGATCCTTGGTTGTTCCTTGATACAAGGCAATATCAAAACCGAGCCTGTTGTTTAGGAACCGCACGTCTGCACCGATTTCCCAAGTTCGGGTTCGCTGAGGTTTCAAATCTGGATTAGGCAGCGTTTTGGGGTTCATCAAACCTCCGGCATAACCGTCGGCAATGGAATACACATAGGTATTTTGATAAACTTTCGTTCCGCTGCTGCCAACTTCCGAGAAAGATGCTCGTAATTTTGCAAAAGTGATCCATCGCGGCATCCGGAACATATCGGACAAAACAGCACTCAAGTTGACCGAAGGATAAAAGAACGAAGAGTTGTCAGTCGATTGCGGAGTTGCCAACACACTACTCCAGTCATTTCGGGCTGTAAGATCCAGGAACAGATAATTGTTGTACGAAAGCGTCAACATTCCGTAAATACTATTGATAACATAGTCACTCTGATAAGGGAGCGTCAATACCTGGAACTTACTGTTGGAAAGGCTGAATACTTGAGGATACATCAGCGCATCAGCCCTATTGTTTTCTCGTCTGTAACGGTTATGTAACGTACTTCCACCCAGTGATGCAGACAAATCAAATGCCGATATTTTTTTCTCATACTTGAGCAGGAAATCACCGGTGAGTTCCTGTGCAAATATTTTTGTCGTACGATACATGCCGTATTTGAATTTATTCGTATCCATAGGGCGCTGTTCCGATCTGTCTTCGTACGACATATCCATCGACCCCCGCAACATCAGATTTAAACCCTTGATGATGTTATAATTCATCTGGACATTCCCAGTCACCGTATGCCGATCGAGTTTGTTGAGCATTTCATTGACAATCAAATAAGGGTTGTCCGGCGAAGAACTGAACGGATAGCTTTGTTCCACACCTTCTTTGCCAGGCATCCAGTAATCTTTCAGCCAATCCAGATTTCCATTAGGGACCTGCATGATGTTCCAATACATGACCGTCTGGTTGTTATAACCGGTAGCCGGAAGATTGTCACTGTTTTTATTGGTATAATTCACTTTGGTAGACAATCGGATTTTTTCCGACAGCTTGTGATTTACCGAGACGGAAACCGTATTGCGCGTATAACCCGTATTCGGCACGATCCATTCGTTGTATACATTGGTATATCCCAATCGGAAGTTTGTATTGGAAGATCCGCCGCTCAAAGATATGCTATTCGTATATGTCTGTCCAGTTCTGAAGAAATCCTTGTGATTATTCGGATATGGTTGCCACAGAGTTCGTTCTTTGCTCTGACCATGCGTAACGGGATCATACTGATAGAACATTTGTCCATCAAATTTAGGTCCCCAGGCTACGCTCGCCGAACGTGTATTGGGACCATCCTCCGTATTGCCCCAAGAAAAATAATTCACACCCTCTTTGCCAGACCCATATTCATACTGATAATCGGGCCAATGATATGGAGTTTCAAAATTGGCGGTCGACGAGAATGAAACCTTGACACCTTGCGTCGAACTCTCACCGGATTTCGTCGTGATAATAATGGCTCCATGTGCGCCTCGTTGACCATACAACGCTGCGGCACCAGCGCCTTTAAGGACATTGATGCTTTCGATATCCTCCGGATTTATATCATTCAATGCGCTTCCGAAATCGACCGGAGAATCTTCCCCCAAATAAGCATCATTTCCGGATCCCGTAGCTAAGCCACTGCTGTTATTTATAACAACTCCGTCAATGACAATCAGAGCCTGGTTATCACCGGTCAGATTACTCTCCCCGCGTAATATAATCTTGTTAGATCCCGAAGGACCTGCACCGGAGCGGACCAAATTCAAACCTGCAATCTTTCCAGACAGAGCTGAGGTCCAGTTATTAGACAAGGCTTCTGAAATCCTGTCACCATTGATTTGGGTTGTTGCATAACCTAATGCTTTCTGCTCTTTTTTGATTCCGAGGGCTGTAACAACGACATCATTGATTTTTTGAGATTCTTCTTTGAGGACTACATCTATCCGGGTTTGAGTACCGACAAGTTTTTCTTCGGTTGAATAACCCATATACGAAAAGACCAATACGGCATGTTTCGGAACTGTTATTTTGTACTCTCCTTTCAAACCTGTAATCCGCCCGATATTGGTATTTTTTACCAATACGGTCACACCTACCATGGGAGCTCCTTTTTCGTCTGTTACGACACCCGAAACAGTAAATTGTTCTTGTGCAGCAAGACGAAACGAAATGAGTACGAATATCAAAACCAATAGGCACCTCCCAATTCGTTTTGCTAGCATACAAACATCCATCTTATTAAGTTTTAAGGGTTAATAAATATTCACTTATAAATTGGCCCGTAATTCTCGCAGGCACGGAAGTCGCTGCCTTCGGGATCGGTGCCAAAGGCGCCCCAGGCCGAGGGACGGAACAGCGACTCTTCCGGGAGGTTGTGCATCGCTACCGGAATGCGCAACATCGAGGCCAGCGTTACCAGATCGGCACCGACATGTCCGTAGCTGATCGCACCGTGGTTCGCGCCCCAGGCGTTCATCACCGAGTAGACGTCACGGAAAGCCCCGTGGCCCGTCAGACGCGGTGCAAACCAGGTCGTCGGCCACGTCTGGTCGGTGCGTTTGTTGATCACCTCGAAGATCTTCGGAGCGACGTTCACCGCCCATCCTTCGGCGATCTGCAGCACGGGACCGAGGCCCTTCACCAGATTCAGACGGCACATCGTCATCGGCATCTCTCCGCGTGTGAGGAATTGCGACGAGAAGCCGCCGCCACGCATGTATTCACGGCCGGCCGGATACCACGTCGTAGCCCCGAGACAAGCCTCGACATCGCCCTGCGAGATCTCCCAGAAGGGTTTCATGACCGGATTCCCCGCAGCGTCGATCTGCTGTCCCGTCGCATCGAGCGTGCACGACCCCGAGTTGATCAGGTGGATAATACCGCCCGCGGCCTTGCCTTCGAGCTGCAGGCCCGTCACACGCTCCACAGCCTCGGGAGACCAGTAGGTCCGCACGTCGGCGAAGATCTGCGCACGGTTCGTCAGCAGGTGCATCAGCAGCATCGAGACGCCGTTCAGCGTATCGTTCTCCGTAGCGAAGGTGATCGCCTCCCGGATGCCGTTCCAGTCGAACGACGAGTTGAGCATCGCCTCCGAGAAGTCGCCGTCGGGCCGGAAATCGGTCCACTGGCGCTGGCCCTGGAATCCGCCCACGATAGCGTTGTGGCCCATGGCCTCCTCTTCGAAGCCCATGGATGCCAGAACCGGATTGCCGTGCATCAGGTCGCGGAAGATCATCGTCATCTTCACCACATACTCCCAGATCTGCTCCTTCTTCTCGCGCGGGTAGACCAGATGGTCCGGATTGCAGTCCTTCCCCTCGTTCGTCTTGCAGTATTTCGTCACCCAGGCCATGGCCCGTTCGAACTCCTCCCGGTCGTAGATGCCCAGCTCGATCCGTCGCTCGATCTCCGAGCAGTCGACCGCCTCGTTGCGCATGCCGAGGTACTCCTGGAAGAAGTCCGGATTGGGCATCGACCCGGCAATACCCATCGACACCGAACCGATCGAGAGGTAGGATTTGCCGCGCATCTGCATGACGGCCACGGCAGCACGGCCGAAGCGCAGCAGTTTCTCACGCACGTCGGCCGGAATCGTCTCGTCGGTGACGTCCTGTACGTCGCGGCCATAGATTCCGAAGGCCGGCAGCCCCTTCTGGTTGTGTCCGGCAAGCGCCGAGGCGAGATAGACGGCTCCGGGACGCTCCGTGCCGTTGAAACCCCAGATGGCCTTCGGGGTCAGCGGATCCATGTCGATGGTCTCGGCGCCGTAGCACCAGCAGGGGGTCACCGACAAGACCGCCCCGACATTTTCACGACGGAACGTCTCGGCGCAGGCGGCCGCCTCGGCCACGCCGCCGATCGTCGTGTCGGCAATGACGCACTCGACGGGCGTGCCGTCCGCATAGCGCAGCTCCTCGGCATAGAGGCGGGCCACACGCTGGGCCATGCCCATGGTCATTGCTTCCAGAGATTCGCGGATTCCGCCGCGGCGGCCGTCGATAATCGGACGGATCCCAATTTTGGGTCGATAGTTGTTCATGGCTGGTTATTTTTTTGTGTGTTGTTCATTCAGAATTTCTTTCGGCTCAGGGAGGTCAGCAGGAACCCCACCAGGAAGATGACCGTCGTTCCGAGGACGATCGTCAGATAGGTATGCAGCGGGCTGTGGAACCGGTAGAAGGGCGAACCCTCGTTGATCAGCGGCGAGAGGCTCATCCAGGCGATCGTCAGCAGGCCCAGGATCACCGACACGACGGCATGGGCGCGTTTGACCGAGCGGCAGACCACACCCAGCAGAAAGAGACCCAGCATACCGCCGCTGAAGATCGAGGCCAGTTTCCACCAGGCATCCAGCACGCCGTCGATGCTCATCATCAGAAGGCCCATGACGATGCCCAGCGCCCCGACGACGAACGACGTCACGTACAGCACCCGCATACTGCCCTTTTCGGAGAGCTCCCGCTTCGAGAGGCGCCGGGCGAAGTCCGTCAGTACGATCGTGGCCGAGGAGTTGATGCTCGTCGCCACGGTGGACATCCCGGCCGAGAAGAGCGACGCGATGACCAGGCCCGTCAGTCCCGTGGGGAGTCCGTGGACGATGAACCACGGGAAGACCTGATCGGCGGGGGTCCCGGCCGGCAGGAGTTCGGGCTGCGCCGTGTAGTAGGAGAAGAGCGCCGTGCCGATGTAGACGAAGACGAGCGACACGGGGATGTAGAGCAACCCGCCGAAGAGGGTCGACTTCACCGCCTCGGCCGTCGATTTGGTCGTCATGTAGCGCTGCACGTAGTTCTGGTCGATGCCGTAGTTCTGCATGTTGACGAAGAGTCCGTAGATGAGCACCACCCAGAAGGTCGGCTCCGTGAGGCTTGCCCCGAAGCTCCCGAGGCTGAACTTGCCGTGTGCCGAGGCGATCTCGAAGAGCTGGCCCGGGCCTTCGGGCATCGTGAAGGTCAGGAGCAGGGCGCAGGCCACGGCCCCGACGATGAGGATGATACCCTGGATGGCATCGGTCCAGACCACGGCGGCAATACCGCCCAGCAGCGTATAGACCAGCGTGGCGATGCCCGTGCAGACGATAATCGTCGCCACGTCCCAGCCGAACATCGTATGCAGCGGAAGGGCCAGCAGCAGCAGGATCGAACCGACGCGCGCCAACTGCGTCAGCAGGTAGCAGATCGCCGCATAGCACCGCGCCCAGTAGCCGAAGCGGAGTTCCAGGTAGTGGTACGCCGAGACGCTGTTGACGTTGCGGTAGAGGGGGATGAAGACCTTGGCTGCGAGCCACGTGGCGATGGGGATCGAGAGGCTGAAGACGAAGGGGTTCCAGTTTCCCTTGTAGGCATCGCCGGGCAGCCCCAGGAAGCTGATGCTGCTGACGAACGTGGCGAAGATCGACATCCCCACGACCCACGTCGGGAGCGACCCTTCGGCTGCCGTGAAGGCCGCGGCACCCTTGCGGCTGCGGAAGTAGAACGAGCAGCCGAAAAGGGCGACACCGCCGACAAAAAGAAAGAAGACGATATAATCGAGGATGGTTATATCCATGGTTGTTCAGGTTAGATTTTCGATTCGCTATTCAAACCGGGCGGGCCGGTCCGGAGAGCCTCCCGCCCGGGATTTCGGGGTTCCGGGTCAGCCGACGCACTCGACGCCCAGCGCTTCGAGGGCCTGGCGGATGCGGTTGCGCTCCTCGGTGCGGAACTTCCGGTAGGGATACGAGAGGTAGTCGTCGCAGATCCCCAGCAGCGACAGGGCGCACTTCACGCCCTTCAGGTAGCTCGAGCCGTACTTCCCGACGGTGTAGATC